>PXDM01000322.1 GCA_003565055.1 Paracoccaceae bacterium | reverse complement strand
TTGAAAACTCTCGAGGGAATGCCAGGTGCACGTCAAGGGCGATGCGAGCTCAGAATTAAACGATCCGATCGAAAAAAAGCCGAACGCACCATAAGCAGTGCACGTCTGCGGCTTTCAGAGTTCAGGCTGAAAGAGTTGGATGATTAATGAAGATCGGTTGGCCTCAAGTGAGACTCCCTGCTAATAACAGAGACAATAAAAACTTACTATATTTTCAGAATGAGCGATTTTCAAATTTTATATTTCCGGCCCTAATTTAATTTCAAGTTTGTAGAATTTTATTGAATGAGGTTTTTTATGTTCATGTAAATCAACGTGACTGTAACAATTAATTAGCTCAGTTCTATGTTTATGTGTTCCCTCATTATTCCTGTTTACAAAAGTACACTCAGCCTCGAAAGCATCGCTGAACAAGTATCTGAACTTGAAAAAAAAGTTACTTACCAATTTGAATTGATATTTGTAAATGACAGTCCTGATTTTCCTGAAACAGTAAAAACCCTGAGCAGGCTCACTAATACCTATAAAAATGTTTCTGTCATATCCCTTCGAAAAAATCAGGGGCAGCACATGGCATTGCTGATCGGGCTTAGTAAAGCTACCGGTCGGTATCTAATCACAATGGATGATGATTTGCAGCATCCGGTTGATGAAATTCCGAAGCTTGTTTCGGCAATTCAGGAGAACGAAAAGCTGGATATTCTTTTTGCAGTACCGAAACCCAATCAAAAAAATCAACGGTTCTGGAGAAATGCGGGTAGTTATTTAGCCCACAAGATAAACACACTTTTTCTGGGAAATCCAAAACAGATTCGTACGTCTGCTTTTCGCATCATGAGACGGGAGATCAGGGATGTAATCGTCAAAAATTACAACGCCATGCCATCGGTCTCCAGCCTGCTGATGCATGCCACAAACAAGGCCGGAAATATTGAAGTTGAGCACAAGCCACGAGCTTACGGCGAAAGCCATTATACTCTGTATAAACTTATAAGCCTCTCCCTGAACAACATTATCCACTACACTGCCGGGCCTCTTAAAGCACTGGGAGCCATTGGATTTTTGGGATTCTTATTCTCGATCGGATTAATAATCAGCACGTTAATGAGACGAATTTTCTGGGATATCTCTTTCCCGGGATATGCATCCACCGTGATTCTGATCAGTTTTTTCGGGGGGCTGAACCTGCTTGCAGTCGGAATCATAGGTGAGTACCTCATCCGGATTATCAAAGAACAGCAAAAGTGGAGTTTGGATGATCACATCGCAAGCATTCATCAAACCGAAAAAGAGTTTCATTAAACACCGGCAGTTCACATTTTCTGTACATTCCGGTCAGGAATAAAATGCTACAACGGTGTCTGCAATGTATGCAACTTCTTCATCGGAGAGGTGAAAATAAAAGGGCAGCCTCACCAGGCGATCTGTGTAGATTTGAGCACGCGGGAGTTCAGACCCGCTGTACCTGCCTTTGTAATATCTGCTCTTGTGCAGGCTTTGATAGTGAAACACCGCCAGGATTTTTTTCTCTCTGAGATAGCGAATCAGTTCAGTCCGCTCTTTATTTGTTGAGCAGACCAAGTAGTACATGTGGCCGTTGTTTGTGGCATAATCGGGGATGACGGGTAATTGAACCCCGCTTTTTTCGGCAGGAATTGACAGGCGGTTGTGATAAAGCTGCCAGATCACTTTCCGGCGTTTTTGAATGGCGTCAAGGTGTTCGATCTGAGCCCATAAAAAGGCAGCAGTCAGCTCAGAGGGTAAAAAAGAGGAGCCTGTATCCACCCACTCATATTTGTCAATTTCACCCCGAAAAAATGAGGCCCGGTTTGTACCCTTCTCCCAAATAATTTCGGATCGGGGTATGAATTGTTCATCATTCACCACAAGCAGCCCTCCTTCACCTGCATTAATGTTTTTTGTTTCGTGAAATGAAAATGCCGCCAGATGCCCGATACTCCCAAGCGGTCGGTTTTTGTAGAATGAGTTGATGGAGTGGGCAGCATCTTCGATCACCAGCAGATTATGCTTTTCAGCAACTGCCATGATCACATCCATATCGCAGGCAACCCCGGCGTAATGCACGGGTACAATCGCTTTTGTTTTTTCAGTGATAAGCGATTCCAGTGAATATTCATCCATTCCGGGGTGGTTTGTGCGGCTGTCTGCAAACGTAATTTCGGCACCCTGTCTTGCAAATGCGAGTGCGGTGGAAACAAAGGTGTAGGATGGAACAATCACCTCATCACCCGGCCCGATGCCGGCAAGTATGGCGCACATTTCGAGGGCATCAGTGCAAGAAGTAGTCAGCAGTGTTTTTTTAAATCCGAAGCGATTCTCGAAAAATCGCTGGCACTTTTTGGTAAACATCCCGTTGCCGGAGATTTTGCCGGAAGAAACAGCTTCTTCAATGTAGTGAGTCTCATTTCCTGTCAGGAAAGGTTTGTTGAATGGTATGTTATTCATGCCCGGTTGATAAATCTTTAAACGTATTGATGTTTTCCTGAATGCCTTCGTTCAGCATAAACAGACCGCCAATAATGTTGCTCAAAAAAATCCCAAGAAGATTAAAAAAGCTGACTAGCAGAGCGGTTTCCAGCGGAACACCGAACTGCCCGTAAAACAGAATATAGACACCCTCACGAATACCGATACTGCCAAACGAGATGGGAATTATAAAAAGAATAAAAAACACAGGCGCTGCAAAAAGGTTGATGAAAAAACTGATTTCATAATCCAGCCCCAGGAAAAATATCTGGCTGCAAACGGCACCCGCAAACAGAATACCAAGCGACAAACCCAGTGTATAAAAGAATGCAGCCGGTCGTTTAAAAATGGAAAAAATACTGAGCGATTTTTGATAATCCTCTCTGATTTTATTCACAATATCATCATTTCCCACAAACCTCAACAACTTTGTAATGATTTTTTTTGAGACGTTTTTCAGCCGATAGCTTGCAGTTTGTTTTTGTGCAGCCATCACAATAAAAAAAGGGACAATCAAACCAAAAACACCGATTAGCAGGGCTGCATACAACGTTGAAAATATCGATTCATTCATTACTATATAGCCTGTGATGAGCGGGTAGGTAATCACCAGCATCAGTAAAACCGATGTCAGACCTATGCATTTTTCTGCAATCAGCGAGTAAAAAGCGGCTGTGTATTTTTTAAATTTCCTGCCCACCGCCACAACTTTGTACGCATCCCATCCCAAATTAGCCGGTGTAAAATAACCTGCCGCCATGCCAGCCCAATAATGGTGAATCATAAATTTTGCCGAAATCTTCTCCGAGCAATATAGCTGATTGATCGCCTTCCACCGGATGGAGCCAAGCATAATTTGCGCCGGTTTCAAAAAAATACCCAGCAAAATCAGCCACGGACTTGCATATTGAAGGTTTTCCAATAAAAGGCCCAGATCAACCCGCTTGAAAATGACATAGAGCAGAGTAACCGGCAGTCCCAGGTAAACCAGTCTTCTGATGATAGAAAAGAGATTTTTATAAAACGATCTATTCTTCATCTGTCCTGATCCAATCATTTACCACCAACCTTCGTTTGCCGTTGGGTAAAGGCTCAATATCATCAACTAATCTGAATTCGATCTTCAGGGATGTTCCCAACCTTTTTTGGAGCTCCTGTTTCAGTTGATCTGTTGTGTTTTCCTGAAACTTGTCATTCGGTACCAGTAAAACAACAATCTCTTTTTCTGATACTTGGCGAACCTGTGCATAATTGTAACCATCCGTATTCCGAAACACTCTGGACAACCTTGATATCCGGTTCCCTTCCGGCGTGATAATGCTGTCATCTTTCCTGCCGTCCATATCCTTCACAATTACATGTGCCCTTCCGCAGGAGCAGGAATCTTCAGCAAGAGTTGCAAGGTCACCGGTTTTATACCTGATGAATGGCATAGCATAATTGTAAAACGAGGTGGCAGTAATCTCACCGCTTTCACCTTTTTGTACAGGGCTGTTGTTTTTATCCAGAAGTTCCATCACAGAAAACTCCATATATTGATGCTGAGATCCACTTGCGCACTCTGCAATCAGACAAACTGCCTCCCACATTGAATAAATGTTATAAACCGGACATCCGAACACCTTATTAATCAATTCTCTTTGAAATGGATAGAGTTGTTCTGAATAGGTAATAACGCTTTTTGGCTTGAATTGAATGTCAAAATTGAGATTTTCCGAAGCCTGAGCCAACACATAGAGCGCACTCGGAAAGCCGCGTACTATTTTTGGCCTGAAGGTTGAGATTTTTTTAAGGATTTTTTTACAGTTTTGCTCATTCAGCGAATATGCAGAGATTTGAAGTGAATTCATCTGGAGATCATAGCGCCAAATACTGTCATCATCCGGCTCAAACATCCCGTCTATCTGTGCCCACTTCAAATATGGGCGGTACCCTGCTGATCTCCAGATATGCCAAAAAAAAGCAAACCTGGCTATACTTACATTTTTATCCTGCATAAACTTCAGTGGCGTTCCAGTGGAGCCACTGGTTCGGTTCAGGTAGGGTTTATACCGTATGGCATTATCTGCAATCAAATCATCAAATCGTTCCCGTACAGTCTCTTTGGCCAGCACCGGAATTTTAACAAGGTCTTCCACCGTTTGAATGTCTGGTGGTTTAAGCTGGTTTTTTTCAAACAATTCGCGGTAATAGGGAACATGACTGTAAGCATGTTCGATGATGGCATTGAGCTTTTTATTCTGATAATCAACAAGCTGCTCTCGCGTGTACCCATTTGATTTTTGGAGAAATCTGTAGAGGTTCCAAATCTCCAACGGATACCCATAATCTGAGAGTTTAAACTTCATACTATTTATTTGTCCGGAGAAAATGACCGGTTTTCATTAAAGGCAGTATTTGTGAAAAATATGTTTTGCTGAATGAAATGAAAATCCAAATTCAATTAGCTGAGCTGCATATCGGTTGTTATTGAGGCTTATTTCTACGTGAAACTCTTCAATTCCATGTTTTCTGCACCACTCGAGTCTGTGAGTATGCAGGAGTTTACTAATTCCCTTACCCCTCTGCTCCGGAACCACCCCCAGAAGGCCTGCTTTCGCAGTTTTGTCATTGAGTACTTT
>PXDM01000091.1 GCA_003565055.1 Paracoccaceae bacterium | reverse complement strand
CAAAACTGAAAACGCGAAGATGAACTGAATTATTTGCCACTCATTGCTGTGGTGTAGCCGGAGCGCATCGCGGTGGCTCCATAACAGAGTCCAATCCACGGATTGCGCTGCCGCGAAACCATAGATCTTCACGTTGATATAGCCAGTGGCAATGATGTAGCCCAATGCCACTCCGAGAAGCGCGAATAGCCCGATACCGATGAACAGTTTAGCTTTACCCATGATCGATACCTCTGTCTTGCTCGCGGTGCGCCGCCAAATCGGCTCTATATGCTTCGGATACTTGTTTCAGGGCTTCGGGGGACTGACCGTCGGCCTTCAGATAATCATGCGCGACACGAAGCTGTTGGCTATCGGTTCCCACACCATCCAGAGCGGAAACATCACCTTCTTTGAGGCGCGCCAGTTCGTCGGGGGTTAGCCGCTCTTCAACCGCTTGTTTGTATTTTGCCGCATCCTCGGCGTCAGCCGGTGATGGCATTCTTGCGAGATCAGCTTTGGGATATGCGGTGCGCATCAATTCATCATCAGCACGATCCATCGCCCGTTGATCGGCTTGTGCAAGACGATCCCACGATCCCAATTCTTCGCCGCGACTCTCGGCAAGAGCAACGCGCGCTTCTACTTTTTCTTCAATCTCATTTAGATAACCGCCAATCGTGCTGTCGGGATAACCCATTCGCTGCATGTCTTTGATTTCAGCCCTGACGCCCTGGGAGATTGTTTCTTCGCGCACAGCGTTGCGCTGTTCGTCAGACATGGCCGATTGCGCAGCGCCGAGAGCCCTTGCGGCGACAAGTCCTCGCTGAATGTCGCTTGCATCCCATCCGCGCCGCATAACGTCGCGCTCTTCCATTTTGCCAGTTATGGCGTCGCGATCAGTGATGGTGACTTGCTGCACCCCTGTCGAGGTAAGCGTCACTTTATCGCCAGCGGTAATATTGTTGTCTTTGACAGCTTCGGAAAGCCCCTTGCCCCAGACATCATGCGTGCGCCCGTCTTCAAGTCGCAGACGGACAAAGTAGGAGTCAGCATTGTTCGATTGATTCTTGTAAGCCGCATCACCGTGATCGACGACCTCGCCCCGGATACCTTTCGCATAATCGATAATTGCGGGAGCTTGTTTTGCATCCTCGGGGGCTTGCTTTGTATCAGTTGTGCGCTCAGAGGCCGGGACATCCGTTCGTGTGACGCTGCGCACTCTTTCGAGGTCTGCGCGGCGGGCAGCTTCTTCGATATCCCGCTCGGTAGGTTTGTAACCCTCAACCTCAATGCCCTTGGCAGCGCCTTCAATCCAGACTTCGCGCCGGAAATCTTGAGGGCCTGTAACCTTCATCGACTCCCACCCGCGATGAGCTGCCAAGTTGACCATATCGAGCGCGGTTGCCTTGTCACAAGCTTTCGTTGACAGATTGGTGCCTTCATCGACAAAGGCGGGCCGCTCGTCGTTATAGTTCCTGTAGAACTCCTGCTTGTCGCCCTGCTTTGTGACAACGAAGCGTTCGTGATATGATGCCGGGGTATCCAGAGGATCAAGCCGCCTGCCCTCTTCCGAGATATTATCGGCCGAGATGTCGCCAGTGCTGACTTCGCCCGAGTCTCGTGTGGCGGCTTCTCGGGCTTTCGCGGCTTCGAGCTGATCGGCGGTTGCCTCCATCCCGACTGCATCGCTGACTTTTTCATGAATGCTGTCGAGCGCCACCAGCGCTGCGTCGCGATCTTCGAGTTTATTGAGATCAAGCCCCTGATGCTCGGCAATGGATTTCACATCGTCCAGAAGCCAGCGTTCTTCCAGCGCGGCAGTCGGCGCACCTTCTTTTAGGCGAGCAATCATCACATCAGCATCGAGACCCGTATCCTTAACGGCCTCTCTTATCTCTGCCTCGCCATTTTCAGAAATGTGCGCTTGCGCAACTTTCGCGTTGTCGGGGGAATATATTCCAAGCTCAGATGCAGGCTGATCGAGCAGCGCGTTCCTCTCACTTTCAGGCACAGCTTTATTTATGATCGCCTCCGCTTCGTTGAGGCGCGCTTCCAGAGCGACTTGCTCGGCTGGCGTGGCCGTCTGCATTTTCGCTTCAGCCTCATCAAGCACATCGCCAAGCCTCTGAAGTGTGTCGTTAAAACGCTCTTGCTGTTCCACTGGAATACCTCCGTAATTTTCGGGAATGATTGGACGACCGGCAGCCAGATCAGCGGCGGCACGGTCAAGGTTTTCGGCAAGACCATCAAGGCGCGTGTATGTGACAGCCCCCCTGCCCTCGAAGCCCGAGTGATCGACGGCAGATATGCCGCGCGCGAGCGCCGCCAGTGAGGAGTAGGTCTGGGCGTGTTTGGCGATTACGCCTTGCGCATAGTCCAGATCAGCGCCTGTCCGGAGCCGCTCGGCGCGCAGACCATTACGATAATCCGCATCCGTCGCGGCGCGATGAACGTGACCGCGCTCAAGCCGTGTCGAGGCTTCGAGATCAACTCCGTGATAGCGCCCCAACTCTGCGATCACCTGCTTGTAATTCTCATAGCTGTGCTCTGTGCCTGCGCGCAGCGTGAACAGCCCGTGATCGTCGCTGTGGCGATTGACGACGATATGCGCATGCGGATGATGCCGGTCGCTATGGGTCGCCGCCACAAAGTCGTATTTGCCCTCGAACATCTCTTCGCAAAAACGCTGCGTGATGCCTTGGACCGAGCGTGCATCGGTCTCTGGCGGGAACGACACAATCAGATGCGCTGTGTGGCCGGTTCTCGGCGCGGTTTTCCAACTATCTGACCAGCGCTCGACAACCTCGCGCAACTCGCTGGGAGCTAGTGACCCTTCCCGCTCCAGGGTGCCCGTGGACTCGATCACGACATCAGCCTTGCCGGTGACATATTCGAGCTGGTTGCCAAGTTGCCTGCTGTTCACGCAGCCGCCGCCGCGCACCATCTTCACCACGATCGCACGATTACCACTGGCCGCGCGGGCCATCTGCTGCTGTCGCCCGAAGCGGGAACCACGCCCCCCGCCCCTGGGCTTGCTCTGCTCACCGCGCCCGCCCGCGCTTTTCGTCCAACCCTCGTCAAACAGCGCGCCGGTCACATCGGCAACAGCATCATTGCGGGCCATCTTGCGCCCCCGACACAATGGCGCGGAACGCGGCATCCCGTTCCCGCGCCTTGTCGCCCCTCAACACCGATATCTGCGCCCGCGCCGCCTTCAGCTCATCGCGCAATTCCTTGAGAAGCGCCCCTTCGGCCTTGGTTAGCTTGCGGTCTTTCGGGTGAAGCTGGAAGTCATTGAGGCGCCGCGCGATCTGGTTGACGTTCGTGCCAATGGCCACAAAAGCGCGATCCAACCCGCGCAGGGCAGCGGCAAGATCATCGTCCGGCGTCAGAAATCCAGCCGGATGACGCACGAAAGCACGCAGCGCGTCGGACTTTTGCTCGAAGCCAAGCCTTGAAATGGTCGCTTCAAAAGCGCGGATATCAGCGCGCGGCACCCGCACAGAGACCATCGCAGTGTCGGTTTTGGCCTCGACCCGCGCGATCTTCATATCCCGAACGATGTTGCGAACCGTTTGCTCCGTCACCCCAAACTGGTCAGCGAGTGCTTTTGTGCCAGCGCCTTGACGCTTCGCAGCAACAATGGACGCGCGCTGCTTTGGCGTGAGGCGTGGCTTTCGTTCGGTCGCTTTTTTGGGGTGTGTAGTCAATAACCATTTCCTGCCATACAACACACCTCTACCACTACACCCCAACCCAACAAGCGTCAACAAGGATCAGGGCTTGCAAAGCCCCCTTGTTGGCAATTCAAGTCGCGCAGAGACGCACCGCCGGTGCTGCGAGGAATAATCCGCTGGAAGCTCCAG
The DNA here is from genome assembly GCA_003565055.1 of Paracoccaceae bacterium. Lineage (GTDB taxonomy): Bacteria > Pseudomonadota > Alphaproteobacteria > Rhodobacterales > Rhodobacteraceae > Roseinatronobacter. The sequence continues at coordinate 1,268 of PXDM01000091.1, read as the reverse complement.
AAAAGCCGCCACAGGCGCGAGAGCGACGCTTACAGTGGGTGACACTGCAAACGCAGCAACGGCCCCTTAGCGGGCTTTAAATCCGCTTAACCGCAACCCGCAGCCCGCTTCCTGCATCCTGTTACTTGCATCCCGCATCCTGTTACTTGCATCCCGCAACCCGTATACCACAACCCGTATACCGCATCCCGTACCCAGCATCCTGCTTAAAGTAACCCGCACCCTGTATACCGCTTACCGCAAGCCGTTTACCGGACACCGCATCCCGCAACCTGTAACCTGTTACGCGTATCCCGTATCCCAGACACTGGACACTGCGCCCCGTATCCCGTATCCTGCTATCCGCAACCCGCAACCCGCACCCAGCGAACTGTATCCTGCATCCTGGAACCCACATATCAGACCCCAGAATTGCTGCCCGATGGCCATCAAAGCGAAGCACCATCTTGCGGAAAAAAGGAATAACTGATGACACAAACCGAAACGATGACCGAAGAGGCGACAATCGCCCAACACTATCCTATCGTAGTGTCTGTCGTAGGCTCGAAGGGCGGAGCGGGCAAAACCAGCATCTGTGCAGCCCTTGCGTCGGCGATGGTATTCGCAGGCAAGAAGGTTCTGCTTATAGACGCGGACATCCAGAAGTCGCTTTTCGAGTGGGCTTTAAGAGCGAAGCAAAACGGCTTGTCATCAGATCTCATGACAGCGACAAAGGTAAAGTCACTCGATGAACTCGACGCCACTTTGGACGACGCCTTTGACAGGTCTAATCCAGATTTTGTGCTTATAGACACCGCCGGTATCGCGGGGGATTGGGCGCAAGCAGTGGTAGCCTCGTCAAATCTGGTGATCACACCAGTCGTCTTGACAGCGAATAATGTTGAAGGGGCTATTAAGACCCACGAATGGTTCCAACGCCTAAAACAACGCGCCGACAAGCCAGAAGATATGCCCGCGCATATCATCTTGCTCACAAGGCTCGAACGAACGCTCGGCCCCTATGAAAAAGAGCTTTTAGACAAGGCGAAGAAAGAGCTTAACCTGTTCAACTTGGCGATCCGAGACCGGAAAGCCTACAGGCACATGGAAAGCGACGGGTTGCTTGGTGAAATAGCCCGTGAAAAGAAGCTCTCTGACAATGCAATGGAGCGGGGGCAGGCGAAGCACTACATCGAAGCCCTGAGCGAGATGTCGCATATTTTCAATGACATGCTGCTTGCCGCAGACAAAGAGGGCTGAGCCGATGGGACGCACCAGTAGGATCAAAT
>PXDM01000215.1 GCA_003565055.1 Paracoccaceae bacterium | reverse complement strand
CACTTTCCCCATAGGTCGGTCCAAGACCACGCGGCTTCCTCCTTGCGAGGTTTTCCAACGCGGGTCGTGGTCGCGCCAGCGCGAAGTGTTCCGCCGCGACCCGCGTCAGAAAACCTTCATCTTACTGGACATATAAACGCAGGGCCGGGAGCGGCGGAAAGCTGGGCCTTTTTCCATAAAAAACGCCGGATTTAATCGCTGTCGCTGTCGCTGCCGGGCAGGCGCGCAGCATGTTTTCGATCGCGTGTTTCGAAGCGCCATCGGCCTTGAGCGGCCATTCCAGCCCTGAAAGCAGGGCGCAAGGGCCACGGCTATCTGTTCAGCAGATCCCGGTGGAACTGGCGCAGCAACAGAAGGCCGATCACCATGGGAATGATGATCCACAGGCCGATATAGACCAGCGAGATGTATTGCGGCGTGTAGATCGGATAGAATCCGTCGCGCATGATCCCGGTCAGATGCAGCAGCGGATTGAACCACAGCACCTGCTGGGCAATCTGCGGCATATCCTCATAGACAACGATGATCCCCGAAATCAGAAAAAGCGGGCGGGTCAGGATCGCCCAGATATTCTGCCAGACCGGAAAGCGGGTGAAGAGATAGCAGTTCAGGCAGCCCACCCCCAGGCCCATCAGGGCGGTCAGCAGAACGGCCAGCGCGATCTTGTTCCAGTCAAGCACGGTCCGGATATCCTCATAGACCATGATTCCGGTCAGGATCACGGTCATGACACAAAGCAAAACCAACGTGTTGAGCGCAAAGCGCGCCAACAGGGCATCGAGCCATGTCACCCGCGGGAAGAACAGCAACGGGCGCGAAAAGGAGATGGCATGGCCGACCGCATTGCCCAGAGTTGTGAACATCTGCAGGATCAGCATCCCTGTGCCCTTGAACAGGATGTAGCTGGTGCCCAGACTGGGGGATCGCGACAGCAATGACCAGGCAAAGGACAGCAGAAGGATCATGCCCAGAGGTTCCAGCAGGGCCCAGATATAGCCGCCGGGCTTGCGCCCGTAGCGGGTGGACATTTCGCGCACGATGAGCGCCGAGATGCTGCGAAGCGCGGCAGCCTGATACCAGCGGCCACGGCGCGTGCGCTGTGGGGCAAGTTGTGTCACGAGAGTTTCATCCGCCAAAGGCAGTCTCCGATGCTGGCTTTTCCAGACAGGCTTATGTAAGAAAAGCCGATCTGGATCAATTCTCCAGTGGTGTGGATCATTTCTCCAGTGGTATGCAGCGCATATCATGCCAGATCTCTTCCCGGAAAGAGTGACCGTGTCCGAAACAACTGCTTCTGAATCCGAAACAACTGCTTCTCAATATGACAGGCTTGCTGAAAAGCGGGCCAGGCTTGCCAAAAAGCGGGCCAAGCAGAAGCGCCAGAAGGCCCTCGGATCCAAATCCGATCCGGCGCCCCTGCCGGTTTCCCCGCAGGCCAGCCAGGCCCGGATGCACAGGCGCCATTACGGGGTCCTGCTCAGCCTGTTTCTGTGCGTGGTCCTGCCCACGATCAGCAGCGCGGTCTATCTGTGGGTCTTTGCCGATGATCAATACGCCTCGACTACGGGCATCACCATCCGCCAGGAGGAAACCGGCTCTGCCAGCCAGCTGCTGGGTGGGTTGACACAGCTGGTCGGCAGCGGATCGGGTAATAGTGATCTGCTGTTCGAATTCATCCAGAGCCAGTTGATCGTGGAAGCGGTCGACGGGCATGTCGATCTGGTTGCGCATTATTCCACGACCTGGCCGCGTGATCCGGTCTTCTCGATCTGGCCGGAGGCGACGATCGAGGATCTGACACGATTCTGGCGGCGCATGGTACGGATCTCCTATGACCGTTCCACCGGGCTGATCATGGTCGAGGTGCGCGCCCGCGATCCCGGGACCGCTCAGGATATCGCCCGAGCCATCATCTCGGAAAGCGAGCAGATGATCAATCTGCTCAACGAGACCGCCCGGCGCGACAGCATGGCCAATGCCCAACGTGACCTGGAAGATGCGCTCGAACGCCTGCGCGAGGCGCGTGCCGCGATTGCGGATTTCCGCGCCCGCACACAGATCATCGACCCGGCCGCCGATATCCAGGGTCGCATGGGGGTTTTGAACAATCTCCAGCAGCAGTTGGCCCAGGCGCTGGTGGATTTCGACGTGTTGTTGCAGACAACCGAATCGAATGATCCACGCGCCCGGACCCTGGAACGGCGTATCAGCGTTATCCGGGAACGGATCGCGCAAGAGCGGCTCAGTTTTGCCGCGCAGGATGTCACCGTCGAGGACACGGATTATCCGCGGCTGCTGGCCCAGTTCGAAAGCCTGCGGGTCGATCAGGAATTTGCCGAAGAGAGTTACCGCGCCACTCTGACCGCGCTCGAGGCGGCCCGTTCGAATGCCGAGCGCCAGCAGATTTATCTGGCAACCTTCGTGCGCCCGACACGCGCGCAACAGGCCGAATATCCACGTCGGATCCTGCTGGTGGGGTTGACGATGTTCTTCTCACTGATGATCTGGGCCGTGATCGCATTGGTCTATTACAGTCTGCGGGATCGCGGATAGGGCGGCTGCTGCGCCGCACCCCGCGCTTCGCAGGCCCTTTTTCCAGGCAGGCAGGATGACGCATGGCACATGATTGACCTTTACAACATCACCAAGGGTTTCTGGGTGCAGGAAGAGTATCGCATCGTGCTCGACGATATCACCTTCAGCCTGCCGCCGGGGCGTGCGCTGGGGCTGCTGGGGCGCAACGGGGCGGGCAAATCGACCCTGTTGCAGCTGATCGCGGGCACGATGCAGCCGGCCTCGGGCCGGATCGTGCGGCGGGGCAACATTTCCTGGCCAATCGGCGGGGCCAACAGCTTTCACAAGGAACTGACAGGATTGCAGAACACGCGGTTCCTGGCCCGCGTCTATGGGGTGGACAGCGATGAGCTGGTGGCTTTCGTCGAGGAATTCGCGGCGATCGGCGAGCATTTCGAGATGCCGCTGCGCACCTATTCTTCGGGAATGAAATCGCGCCTGTCCTTCGGGGTCGCGATGGGTATTCCCTTCGACCTGTATCTGATCGACGAGGTGACAGGGGCGGGGGATGCGTCCTTCCGGCGCAAGAGCAAGGCCGTGTTCAAGGCCCGTATTGCGCAGGCGGGCGCGATCATGATCAGCCATTCGATGAATGACATGCGCAATTTCTGCGATTGTGGCCTCGTCCTGCATAACGGAAGGTTGCTGTATTTCGAGGATATCGAAGACGCCATTGCCCATCATGAAGACCTGCTGAGCTGAGCCATGCACAGTATATCTGTTTCCGGGCAAGCCACGCCACCACCGCTGTTTTCGGTCATCATCCCGTTTCATGATGCTGCCGCCACCCTGTCCGAGGCATTGGCCTCGTTGCAGGCGCAGACCGAGCCGGACTGGGAAGCGCTTCTGATTGATGATGCGTCCCGCGATGGGTCTGTCGAACTTGCGCAGAGGGCGGCAGCGCAGGATTCGCGGCTGCGGGTGATCCACTATCCCCAGAGCCGCACGCGTGGCGCGGCGGCCAGCCGCAATCTGGGCATGGATGCGGCGCGCGGGGACTATCTGGCGCTGCTGGATGCCGATGACCGCTGGTTGCCCGGCAAGCTGGCCGCACAAGCCCGTGCCTTCGCGCGCGGGGCCGATATCGTCTTTACCTCTTACCGGCGGATCGATCCGGCCGGGCGCGACCTGGGCCTTGTACACGCCCCGGCCCATGTGGCCTGGTCCGATGCGCTGGCCGGCAATCCGATAGGCGCGTTGACTGGGGCCTGGCGGCGCGACCGCTTTGCCGGGGCCCGGATGCCACTGCGCCGGATCCATGAGGATTACGCCTTCTGGCTGGACCTGCTGCGCAGCGGGGCCGTGGCCGAAGGGCTGCCAGAGGTGCTGGCCGAATACCGGGTGCAGCCGCATTCGGCCTCGGCCAATAAATGGCGCGCGGCCCGCGCGGTCTGGGATATTCTGGGCACACAGGGGCTGAGCCTGCCGGATCGCAGCCGGAATTTCGCCCGCTATGCGCTGCGCGGCATTGCGCGGCGGATATGACGCTCAGCCCTCGCGCAGCTGCGCGATGACCTCTGGCAGAGCCGCCTGCCAGTCAGGTGGCGCAATGCCGAAATTTTCGGTCAGCGTGGCACAATCCAGCCGCGAATTCAGCGGGCGGCGGGCGGGCGTGGGATACTCCGTGCTGGGAATATCCTCGATCCGGCAGTCCAGCCCCGCCTGATCCATGATCGCGCGGGCAAATCCGGCCCAGCTGGTCGCAGGCTGGCCTGCGAGATGATAGGTGCCGGTCTTGTCCGGGGCTTGTTGCAGCACTTTGGCGATGCGCAGACAGGCGCGCGCAATCGCCTCTGCGGGGGTTGGCCCGCCAATCTGGTCAGCCACCACACGCAAGTGATCCCGCCCGGCCCCGAGCCGCAGCATCGTGGCCACGAAATTGGCCCCATGGCCTGAGAAGACCCAGGATGTGCGCAGGATCGCATGCACCCCGCCTGCGGCGCGCAGGCCCTCCTCGCCCAACAGTTTCGAGCGCCCGTAAGCGCCCAGGGGCGCTGTCGGGTGGTCCGGGGAGAAAGGCTGATCGCCGGACCCGTCAAAGACATAATCGGTCGAGATATGGACAAGCGGAATGTCCAGATCCGCACAGGCGCGGGCCATGGCCGCAGGGGCCGCGCCATTGACGGTCGTGGCCAGCACCGCTTCCTCTTCGGCCCGGTCCACGGCCGTATAGGCGGCGGCATTGATCACGGCGCGCGGATCATGGGCGCGGATGGCGCCTGCGCAGGCATCCGGGTCGGACAGATCGGCCTCGGCCCGGCTGAGGAAAACCGCCTCTGGCGCCAGCGCGGCCAGTTCGCGCGCGACCTGGCCGGTCTGACCGAAAACGAGAAGCGGGCCGGGCCTCACGCCTTCACTCCAAGCCGTTGGCCCACGCCCTGCCGCGCCTGCAAGGGCCGCCACCAGCTTTCATTCTCCAGATACCAGGCCACTGTGCGCCTCAAGCCTTCCTCGACCGTGACCGAGGGCCGCCAGCCCAGTTCCGTGGCAATGCGGGTGGGATCAATCGCATAGCGCGCATCATGGCCGGGGCGGTCGGTGACGAAAGTGAT
>PXDM01000210.1 GCA_003565055.1 Paracoccaceae bacterium | reverse complement strand
GGCGGCCAGTATCGGTCACAGATAGGATCTCGACTTCGGGTCTGTATCTATGGTCGGACATAACGTCGGACCTAAGCGGAAATCTTCAGCGCAAAAAAGACGCCCCTCGGCGGAAGCTTACCCTCCACAAGAAGCCCATGCCTCTTGGAAGCACTGTCATACGACACCACGATCCTGTCTATCATGTCGTGGATGACTTCGGAGGCCCCATCCACATGTCGCTGTTGATGGCTATCATGCTCACCGCCTTCTGTCAGCGTCCAGCGGTTCCAAGCAGGTCAGGGCAAAAGCGCCATCAGCGTTTCGAGATGGTCGGCCTCGGCGGCGGGTTTGTCATCGCGAATGCGCGCAATGCGCGGAAAGCGCATTGCCAGCCCCGATTTGTGGCGCGGCGAGCGGTTGAGCCCCTCGAAGGCGACCTCGACGACTTTCTCGGGCTTCACTGCGCGGACCGGGCCGAAACGCTCGGTGGTGTTGTTGCGCACGAAACGGTCAAGCTCCTTCAATTCCGCATCGGTGAAGCCGAAATAGGCTTTGCCCACAGGCACCAACTGCCCCGCATCCCAGACCCCGAAGGTGAAATCGGAATAATAGCCCGAGCGTTTGCCATGCCCGCGCTGGGCATACATCAGCACGGCATCGACGCGCATGGGGTCGCGCTTCCATTTGAGCCAATGCCCCTTGATCCGGCCTGCCAGATAGGGGCTGTCGCGATGCTTGATCATCACGCCTTCGATCACTGGGTCGGGCGGATCGGCGCGCAGCGCGGCCAGCGCGTCCCAGTCACCCAGCGGCAGCAGCGGCGAGAGGTCAATGCGCGCCGGGTCGAGCCGGGGGATCAGCGCCTCAAGCGCCGCGCGGCGCTTGTGCAGCGGCTCAGCGCGCAGGTCATGGCCTTCGAGCAGCAGCAGATCATAGGCGCGCAGGGCGGCAGGGTGCGAGGCCAGCATCTTCGCGCTGACCTGCTTTCGGCCCAGCCTCGTCTGCAGATCATTGAAGGGCGCGACCTGCGCGCCGCGCCGGATCAGCAATTCGCCGTCGATCACGCCGTCGACTGTCAGCGCCTCCAGCAGATCGGGAAACGCCCCCGAGATGTCGTCGCCCGTGCGCGAATAGAGCCGCCTTGTGCCGTGATCGCTGACGGCCTGCACCCGGATGCCGTCCCATTTCCATTCGGCCATGAAATCGGCCGGGTCGCGGGCGGTCAGATCGTCGAGATCGGTCGGGGTCGAGAGCATCACAGGCCGGAACGGCGCGCGCGCGGCGCTGACAGGTTTCGGGCCATTCTCCGCCCAGTGAAACAGGCTTTCATAAGGTGGGAAGAGGCCGTGCCAGAGTTCCTCGACCTCGGCGAGATCCAGCCCGCCATAATCAGCGACCGCCTGCCGCGCCAGCCGCGCGGAGACGCCGACCCGCAGACCCCCAGTCGCGAGTTTGAGATAGGCATAGCGCTGCGAGGGCGGCAGATGGTCAAGCCGCGCGATGATCCGGGCGGGCAGTTGCGTCTTTGGGGTCTCCTGCAATTCGCGCACCAGTTCCGACAGGGACGGGCTGTCGATCTGTCTGGGCGCGGGCCAGATCAGTGCAATGGTCTCGGCCAGATCGCCGACGAAATCATAAGACAGCGCGAACAGCTCCGCATCGACCCGCTCCGCGACCAGCCCGCGCAGGAGCGACGGCGTCACACGGCGCAGTTCCAGATCGTCGGTCAGAGCGGCCAGCGCATAGCCGCGATCCGGGTCGGGGGTGGCCGCGAAATACTGGCGCATATGCGCAAGCTTCAACCCGCGCCGGGGCGTGAAGGCGAGGCGTTCCAGCAACTCGGCAAAGCCCGCGATCATTCCGGTTCATCCTCATAGCCCACCAGCCGCAACGGGGTCGCCGCGCGCTGGTTGAGTGCGCACCAGCGCAAGAGCGCGTCTTCGCGGCCATGGGTGATCCATGTCTCGACCGGGTCCAACTCGGTGATCGTCTGCGTGAGTTGCCCCCAATCGACATGATCCGAGATAATCAGCGGCAGCTCCACACCCCGCTGCCGGGCCCGCGCCCGCACCATCATCCAGCCCGACGCGAAAGCGATCACCGGATCGGGGAAGCGCTGCGCCCAGGTCGCGGAAAAAGCCGAAGGCGGTCCCAGCACGATGGCCCCTGCGAAATCACCTTTCTTGCCCCGCGCGACGGTCGCCGGGCGCAGATCGCCCAGCGCGATGCCTTGGGCGATGTGATAGTCGCAGAGCTTCGCGAGCGCGCCATGGATGTAGATCGGCGCGTCATAGCCGGCCGCGCGCAAGAGCATGATCACCCGCTGCGCCTTGCCCAGCGCATAGACGCCCACCAGATGCGCGCGCTCAGGGAAGGCCCGCAGCGAGGCGAGGAGGCGCGCGATCTCATCGGCGGGGTCGGGATGGCGAAAGACGGGCAGGGCGAAGGTGGCTTCCGTCACGAGGATATCGCAGGCGACCGGCTCCCAGGGCGCGCAGGCGGGGTTCGGGCTGCGGGTGTAATCACCCGTCACGAGAATGCGCCTGCGGGCATCGGCCACGAGGATCTGCGCGGAGCCCAGCACATGGCCCGCCGGATGAAAGCTGACGGTCACATCGCCGATGCGGGTGGGACCCTTAGCGGGTTGTGCGCTTTGCGTGAAATCGCGACCATAGCGCAGGGCCATGATGTCGAGCGTCTGCGCCGTCGCCATGACCGCCCCATGACCCGCGCGGGCGTGATCCGCGTGGCCATGGGTGATGAGCGCGCGGGGGACGGGGCGCAGGGGGTCGATGAAGAAATCGCCCTGCGGACAATAAAGCCCCTCGGGGCGCGGGATCAGGATCGGCTCGGCCATGGAGAGGGAGCTAGCGCGAAGACCCCGGCGCGCAATATCGACCCAGTTGCAGGCGCGGGGTGAGCGCTGCTTGAGGGGCCGGAGGATTGCTCCACGTGAAACACTATCATCATGTTTATGAATGATAAATTTTGATGAGCGGGGCGTGCGGTGGGGTCAGGCTACAGCATGGACAGAAATTGCAGAAGCCAGCCGAAGTCCGCAGGGCTTTCTTGTGCCAAGCGCTTGAGTGCGTCCTCGTTGCGCAGGAAAAATTCCTGTGCGGTGCGGCTAAGACCCGTCGCCTTTCCCACGGCCACGATGCCAACGGCCCCTGCGCCGATTTTTTTCACGCTTTTCCACGACATCCCAGCGAAGTCTTTTGCCTCACCGATGACCCAGCGCCCACCTGCCAGCGCGGCCTCGGCCAGCGTGCCAAAGACATTGTTGGCGGAATCGAGGAAGCCACGCAGCAGGCGCGGATTTTCCGGCTCGTTGCGCAGATCGTCGGTTTGCTCACGCAGCTTTTCGGGAATGAGGGGGTCAATTTCATCGCGCGCCATCAGGTCATCAAACACCGCGTCAATCTCGGGCAAGACGCTGGACGGCAACGGGGCGAGCGTGACCGGGGCGGTGTCATCATCGCGATAGGCTTTCCACTCGGGGAAGCGTTCCAGAAACACGGCGAGGGCCTGGGCGAAGGTTTTCAGCTCTGCCGCATCGGATGCGAGCATCATCTCATCGGCCGCTTGCGCCTGCGCGATCACCCGCTCGCCCAAAATCCCGAGCGCGATCTGATTGCTCGCGTCATAGGCTTGCGCCAAGGCCGCGTCGAGCCGCGCAAGGACACGATCCAGCGCAGGCATCTGATTGCCGATGCGCGGGCGCATATCGGCCAGATCCGCAAGCGAATCCTGCAAGGCCGCCCATGCCTGACGGGCGCGGGCATGCGGCGCGTCATTGAGCGGGGTGCGCGGGGGTTTTTCGGTGAGCTTGCCCTCCACCACCTCCACTTCGAGCGGCGCAGGTTTCGGCGCCGGGATGCGCGTCTCGCGCGCCGCGCCCCCAATCGGCTGCGGGGGGCTGCCATCGGGGGTGGCGGCGGGGGTGTAGGGCTCGGGCCAAGGCGGCAGGCTGCGCAGATAATCCACCGTTTCGCGGGCGCGGGTTTGGAGGTCCTCTATCTGTGCGAGTTCGGCCAGTCGTGCGTCGCGTTGGGTGGCAGGGGTGTTGTTGAACCATAGTCCAGCGAGGGGGTGATCATCCGCCAGTTTGTCCAGCCCTTTGATCGGGCGAAGGTCGGTGATCCGGGTGTTGTCGAGGTCGAGGCTCTGCAACCCCGTCATTCCCGCGAGCGGGGTGAGGTCGGTGATCTGGGTGTTGGTGAGGTCGAGGTTCTGCAACCCCGTCAGTCCCGCAAGCGGGGTGAGGTCGGTGATCTCGGTGTGGTCGAGGTCGAGGCGCTGCAACTCCGTCAGTCCCGCGAGCGGGGTGAGGTCGGTGATCTGGGTGTTGGTGAGGAAGAGGTATTTCAACCCCGTCATTCCCGCGAGCGGGGTGAGGTCTATGATCCGGGTGTCGCTGAGGCCGAGGCTCTGCAACTCCGTCAGCCTCGCGATCTCTGGCGGCAGGCGGTCGAGGGCGCGGAAGTCTTCCGTGGCGAAATCCAATATCTCCGCGCCCTTCCGCGCGGCCTCGGCGATCTTCGCTTGTGCCAGTTCGTAAGCTCTGTCTGCGTCGCTCATGGGGGCCTCGGGCGGGGGTGTTGCGGGCAGCATGGCGCGGATGGGGGGCGGGGTCAACGCGGGCGGGACATGAGCGGGCTGGGTGCTTGCCAGAGCCTGCGTTTTGGGGCACATCGCTGGGGCGGGCCGCGTGGACGGGCCGCGCCGATGCAAAGGAGCCAAGATGCCGCGCGTTGTCAGTGCTGTTTTCGCCACATTCCTGCTCGTCGCTGGTTGCGCGGGCGATCCGGCCAGCCGCGCAGTGGTCACCGGGGCGGGGTCGGAGTTGCTCAAGCTGCGTGCGGGGCCGGGGCTGGGGTTCAACATCCTGCTCGGGCTGCCGGATGGCACGGTCGTCAACCGGCGTGACTGCGTGACCGAGGTGGGGCAGCTGTGGTGCCGCGTCTCGCTGGCGCGCGCGCCGGGGATCACGGGCTTTGTCTCGGCGGATTATCTCTCGCCCAGCCGGTAGATCAGCAGCCGGTTATCGGCGGGCATGATGCGCGCGGGGGCGGGGGTGAAGCCATGAGCCTCGGCGAGCACGTCGATCTCTTCGCGCGCGCGCAGGCCCCAGAGCGGGTTGCGGGCGCGCAGATCCGCGTCG
>PXDM01000408.1 GCA_003565055.1 Paracoccaceae bacterium | reverse complement strand
TTGCCTTGTTCCAGCAGCTTTACCGCGATGCTCGCCCGGTCAATGCCGCGCTGTCGGGGGCCGGCGCCGGCTAGGGGGCATGTCACACGGTTTGGCCAAATGCTCTCAATCAGAAAGTCTGCTCAACGTGCAGCGGCCTTCTTTCTCGTAGCACGGCGCGCAGCCCCAGCGCCTGGGGTGGTTTGATCATTCGTGCCTGCGGTCCGGCAACAACATTTCGACAATGAACGATGTCCCGTGATCAGATCCGCCATTTTCTCAGGCACTTGTACTGTCACTTTGTGAAGGATCGAGCGCTCATTCGGGCATGGTTTTATGATCATGTTCCGGTTGTCCGCCATGGACTTCATTTTGATCAATTGTCGTATTCTCTTGCTGTGGCGATAGGCGCAGCTGATACGCGTCTGCTGATTTCCTTACGGCCTCTTCCAGCCTGCCCAGTGGCGGCGCATCGTGTATCTGGACTGGCATTCCATACGCGCGACAGGGCGCGCCGACGTATCCTCGACCATGTTCGCGCCGCGTGGCGTCCAGAGGCCGGGCCGTTGCGCCCGGTCTCGTCGCGAATGCGTGACGTGCTGGTCTGAATCAGCGGGCGCGATCAGTTACCCCAGACGTTTCCCCGCAAAGAAAAAGCCCTGCGCTGGCAGGGCTGGTTTTCGTCTAAGTCTTTGTTTTGTTATGGTGGACTTGAGCGAAGAAAGCTCGAACCACCTTTTCCAGGTTCTTGAGGACTGGGAACACCATCTCGCATCATTAGACCTTGATGGTCTTGGGTGCGGCGATGACCATCACGCGCCATGATTTCAACAAGATAGCCAAGGGCAAGCGCGAGGCTCCGTTCTCGCTGCGCCTGACCTTTGACGAGCGCGCCAAGTTGGAAGCGGCGGCGAACGGCGTGCCGCTGGCTGCCTACATCAAGGCCAAGCTCTTTGATGGCGACCTCCCGCAGGTTCGCCGTCGTAACACCAACCCTGTAGAAGACCATCAGGCCTTGGCGCGCGTGCTCGCCGCTTTGGGCAGATCATCCCTGTCTTCCAATCTCAACCAACTGGCCCGTGCCGTGAACACCGGAACACTGCCGGTCCATCCCGAAACGGAAGCGGAGCTCATGAGCGCCTGCCAAGAGATCAAGGCCATGCGCGCTGAACTTGTGCGGGCGCTCGGCCTGGGTGGGGGCGCGCCATGATCCTCAAGGGCAATCAGCGCGGCAACGGGCGCGAACTGGCAAACCATCTGATGCACGGCAAGGAAAACGAGCATATCGAGCTGCATGAGCTTCGCGGCTTTGCCGCTGAAGATCTGCACGGCGCGATGCAGGAAAGCGAAGCAATTGCCAAAGGCACGCGCTGCAAGAACCATCTGTTCTCCCTGAGCCTGAACCCGCCGCAGGATGAGCAGGTTTCGGTCGAGACTTTCGAGCTGGCGATAAGCCGGATCGAAGGCGAGCTCGGCCTTGAAGGCCAGCCGCGCGCCATTGTCTTCCATGAGAAGGAAGGTCGCCGCCACTGCCATGCGGTCTGGAGCCGGATCGACGGCGAGCAGATGAGGGCGATCAAGCTGGATTTCTACAAACGAACGCTGAACGGGATCGCCCGTGATCTCTACCGTGAACATGGTTGGGAGATGCCCAAAGGGTTTAGGGATGCCGGTGCGCGCGACCCGCTCAGCTTTAGCCGTCATGAGTGGCAGCAGGCCAAGCGGACAAAGCAAGACCCCAAAACGATCAAAGAAACCTTGCAGCAGTGCTGGGCCGGATCGGATAGCCGTCAGGCGTTCGAGACAGCGCTGCGGGAGCGGGGATATTTCCTCGCGCGCGGCGATCAGCGTGGCTACGTCGCTGTTGATTGGCGCGGTGAGGTTTATTCGCTGAGCCGTGCCACCGGAGCCAAAGCCAAAGACCTGAAATCCCGCCTTGGCGATCTGCAGCACCTTCAGTCCGCAGAACAGGCCAAGGCGCTCATTGCAGAGCGGATGACGCCCAAGCTTAAAGCCTGGGCGAAAGAGGCCGAAGCCTTCGCCGAAAAGCAGAATCTGGCGGCGCAGTTTCAGCGCGAGCAGATGGTGCAGCGTCACCGTCACCTTCGCGAACAGCTCAAGCGTCAGCAGGAACTGCGCGGTTTGAGCGAAGCGCGGCAAAGGGCGGAGCGCACGCCCAGCGGGCTGCGCGGCCTATGGGGCTGGATCACCGGCAAGAACCGCAAGATCAGAGAAGAGAACGAAGCCGAGATGTCACGCGCGCAGCAGCGTGACCAAGGTGAAAAGCACTCGATCATCCAGAAGCAACTGAGCGAACGCCGCACCCTGCAAAAACGGGTTGTGGAGGCAAGAAGCGCCCAGAAAGAGCGGATTCAGGAGCTGAACCGCGATGCCGCCAAATACATCATGATGGGCGGGCACGCGCCCATCGAGATCACAGAACGCTTTCAGACCGGAACCAACCGCGCATCAGCGCAGCGGGAATATGAGCGCCTGCCCGGGCGCACAGGCCCAGATTTTAAACCACGCTAGAGAAAGGTACGACCATGCGACACACACTGATGATGAACCTAGACGAGGCGCTTGCCCTCCAGCTCGAAGAGCTGAGCCAACACTTCCGACTGAGCGCGGAAGACACGGCCAGACAGGCGATCCGCACCGCTCATGCCCTGCACCGGGCGGGAAAGAATGCGCCCGAATGCAAGCCACAGAGCATCAAGCATGAGGCTGACAACAATGGCGGTCCCCCGCCGTTCTGAAGCAGAATTCCCGAAAGGTAGGAATGGAATGGAAGACATCAATGAATGGGGGGTGCGCATGTCGGCGCGCGCATTACACGTGGCCCAAGAGCTGGAAGCGCAGTGCGAACGCTCTGGCCTCGATAGCTATATGCAGGCGCAAATCATGCTCTGCGCTGCGAGCGATCCGGAGGAAGTCGCCCTTTGGTCCGAGGTCTGGAACTACGTCCAGGCCCGCGAGTGTGCGGGCTGGGATGACAGGTTTCTCATTGTCATTGAGCCGGAAGTAATCCCCGCCTAGGGCGGAGATTACTTGAAGGCGAAAGAGTGAAAAAGGGCGCTTTATGCGCCCTTCTCCTCTTCCGGAGCCGGTGAAGCCGGGTCTTCGATCGGGTGGCGCAGGACAATGCGGCCATTGATCGGCACCACTTCAAGCTGGATGGTGTAGCCCTGGCCGTCCTTGTGCCGCCAGGCGGCACCGACCTTGTTCCAGAAGGATTTCTCGCCCCTCTGGGTGACGTGCCACGCCAGAAACTCAGGGGCTGTAGGCTGAAAGATGGTGGTCTGCTTTTCGGTTTTGCGTGCCATGTCTTGGTCTCCTTTGGTTGGGGTGGCGCGTTGCGCCGTTCCGCTAGGCCGAAGGGTCAAGGGCAGACGTCATTTCCAACACGGGTGAGCGAGGCGCGAACTGGCGCGGGCAGGATATTGATGGCTGGCCACCTTCGGTCAGGAATAAGGCCTCTTCAAACGCACCGCTCCCAAGCAAGCGTGAACCCATGGTCAGCCCGGCAAGCAGGATGATCGCCACCGGCAACAAGCCAGAGCTCCAGATTTCCAAGGTGAAACACGTTCAATCAGGTCTTTGACGGGCAAATCCGTTTGGCACATTCAGGGGACAATACCGCCGGAACAAGGGCATGAGAGGCCATGCCCTGCTACACATCCGTTGCGCCCGAAGATGGTGCTTCCGATTTCCCTGAGCTGCGCCGCCTGCATCCGCCAGAAAGACCTGGGTTGTCCGGGTCTCAATGGAAATGGAGGCCATCATGTCACCGATATTCAATCATCACGCCCTGCGCGGGCTGTCCACAAGCGAACTCGAACTGCTAAAGGAAACGCTGCGCCGATTACTCGGCCAAGAGAACCTGACCGAACGCGACCGGATCAATCTGCACGCTGCCCTTGCCAGCGTCGAAGCCGTGCTGCGGCAGCGCCATGCGCCGCAAGCACCTAAACCATCCGCCCCGTCGCCATAGACGGGGCTCCTTGTCACCGCGCCCGCCGCCCGGCGGGCGCAAATTTTTCTTCCCTAGAAAAGACTGAGCTGCGCGCCAGCCCAGCCAGTGCGTGCCGCTTCATGATCGAGCCATGCGGTGAGCTGCACATCGATAACGCGGAAATCCGGCGCGATGCGCAGGAGGCGGCAGAAGAACAGCACCGCGAGACCATCAGGGCGCTACGGCGCGCCTTAGCTGAGCGGCCTGAGAAGGCAAGGACGGATTTTGGGATAGCCCGCGACTACCGTGGGCCAGAGCGCGAGAGGTAAATTTGCATGAAAATTCAAGGTTGTGCTAAAATGAAGATTAGAGGTTCGGGTGAGCGGAAAGCACACCCTAGCAAGACCAAGAATCCGGTGCGCGAGGATCGCGCAAAGAATCCGGACCAGCTTCAAAAGACATACTCGGGATTCCCCCAACCCTCACGCGGCCAGCAGGCTTCGCGGGGAGATGATCACGCATGTTCAATGAGGTGGACAGTGATGGATGGAACGGAAGGCACTACCCTTGTGGAGCAGTTTGAATCGGCCTCACCGCCGGTCGGCAAAAAAGCTCTGCTGATCGATGTGGCGCGCTATCAGCACTTGATCGATGAGTCAGGCTTGAGCGACACTCAGAAGGAAGAGTTTCTGAAGAGCCTGTGGGCAATCATGATCAGCTTCGTTGATCTGGGCTTCACGGTTCAGCCGCTCGAAGAAAGTTGTGGAAAAGTCAGGAGCGCCCCTGCTGATCCCGAAAATCTCTCGGCCCGCGCGATAGGATCGATGGATTACGAAAAGGATATTTGAGATGAACGTAGAAGCAGTCCACATGGGAAAAACAGCGGATATCACACCGGCGGTGCTTTACTGCCGGGTGAGCTCCACCCGTCAAAAGACAGAAGGTAGCGGCCTGGACAGCCAGGAACACCGCTGCCGCGCCTATGCGGCTGCCAAGGGTTACGATGTCGAAGCCGTCTTCCCTGATGATGTCAGCGGCGGCGGCGATTTCATGAACCGTCCGGGGATGGTGGCGCTGCTCAGCTATCTCGATGCGCAGCGCGGCAAAGAGTACGTGGTCATCTTCGATGATCTGAAGCGCTTTGCGCGTGACACAGTGTTTCATATCAAGCTGCGGCAAGCCTTTGATGCGCGCAAAGCACGTGTGGAATGCCTC
>PXDM01000294.1 GCA_003565055.1 Paracoccaceae bacterium | reverse complement strand
TGGCGAAATACGACCTCTCGAAAGGCCATGAGCCGCAGAAATTTGGCCTGGGCATGAAGGAAATCTGGGAAATTGACCCCGAGAAACACCGCGAAGGCACAGTGACCCACACGATGGGCTGGCCGCTTGGCGGCAATGCGGGCGGCGGCAGCTTCATCTACCATGCCGAGAACAATCAGGTTTATCTCGGCTTCGTCGTGCATCTGAATTACGAGAATCCCTATCTCTCGCCCTATCAGGAATTCCAGCGTTTCAAGCATCATCCGATGGTGGTGGAGCTTCTCAAGGGCGCGAAACGCGTGGCCTACGGGGCGCGCGCGATCTCGGAAGGGGGCTATCAGTCGATCCCGAAAGTGGTCTTCCCCGGTGGCGCGCTCTTGGGCTGTTCGGCAGGGCTGGTGAATGTGCCGCGCATCAAGGGCAATCACAACGCCATGCTCTCGGGCAAGGCCGCCGCCGAGACTGCCCATGACGCGATCAAGGACGGCCGCGCGGGCGATGAGTTGACCGCCTATGAGCAGGAACTGCGCGAAGGCCCGGTCGGGCGCGACCTGAAGAAAGTGCGCAATGTCAAACCCATGTGGTCGAAATACGGCATGATGCCCTCGCTTGCTCTGGGCGGGCTTGATATGTGGACCAACACGATTGGCCTGTCGGTCTTTGGCACCATGGGTCATGGCAAGACCGACGCCGCCGCGACCGGCGAGGCCAAGAAGCACAAGCCCATCGACTACCCCAAATCCGATGGCAAGCTCAGTTTCGACCGGCTGACCAATGTGGCCTATTCCTTCACCAACCATGAGGAAAGTCAGCCGGCGCATCTGACGCTGAAAGACCCTGCGATCCCGATCCGCGTCAACCTGCCCAAATATGCCGAACCCGCGCAGCGCTATTGCCCGGCGGGCGTCTACGAAGTGGTCGAGGAAGAGGGCAAGGATCCGCGCTTCGTGATCAATTTCCAGAACTGCGTGCATTGCAAGACCTGCGACATCAAGGATCCCAGCCAGAATATCCACTGGGTCACGCCGCAGGGGGGGGACGGGCCGAACTATCCCAATATGTGACCGGCAGGCTCGCGCAGCTTTGTGCCGCAGGGTGATTGCCACCCTGCGGATGCCGCTCTAGTGTTAACCCAAGCAGATCAATCGGAGCGTCCGTCCCGTGTTTTCCCCTCGCCGCCTTCTTCGCCCTGTCGCTCTGGGCAGCTTGCTCGCGCTGGCACCTCTCACGCCCAGCGCCGCCCAGAGCGCGCCGGAGCTGTTGCCGGGCTTCACCGGGGCCTTCCTGTCGGGGCGCAGCGCCACAGCGTCGAGTGATTTTGCACAGATGGCCAAAAGCTACGATGCGGCGCTGCGCAGCGATCCGGAGCATCCGGGCTTTCGCGAATTGGCGATGCAGGGCAATCTTCTGAGCGGCAATTTCGAGCGCGCCGCCGAGCTTGCCGCCGCCTCTGTCGCGCGCGGGGCCGCGAGCCAGACCGCCGCGCTGATCCTGCAGGCCGATGAGTTCCGGCGCGGGGCCTACGCGGCGGCGAGCGATGCTGTCACCGAGGGGCGGCGCACGGGGCCGCTCAGCGATGCCATGGCCGTTGCTTGGGCGCAGCTGGGTGACGGGCGCATGTCGGACGCGCTGGAAGCCTTTGATACCGCCATCGAGGAGCGCGCCGAGCTTGCCCCTTTCGCGCGCTTTCACAAGGCGATGGCGCTGGCCTATGCCGGCGATATGGAACAGGCCGCAGAGATCCTGCGCGGTGAAACCCATGGCCCGGTGAACCTCTCGCGGCGCGGTATCCTCGCGCAAATGGCGATCCTGTCGCAGCTTGGCGAATTTGACGAAGCGCTTGACCTCGCCGCGTCCATCTTCGGCAGCGTGCCCGAGGATGACGTCGCACAGATCATCACCGAGCTGGAGGCCGGGCGCGCTGTGCCCTTCACGACGGTTCAATCCGCGCAGCATGGGATGGCAGAGGCGTATTTCACCCTCGCCGGGGCCCTGATCGGCGAGCGCGACGACTGGCAGCCCATCATCTACGGCCAGTTGGCGCTTGCGCTGAACCCTGAGCATGGCGACGCGATCCTGCTCACCGGGCAGTTGATGGAGCGTGCCGAGCAATTCGCGCTGGCGGATCAGGTCTATGCGATGATGCCCGCCGATCACCCGCAAGCGCTCTCTGCCGAGCTGGGCCGCGCCAATGCGCTCTATCAGTCCGGCGCGAGTGAGGACGCCATCGCGCGGCTGCAAGCGCTCAGCGAGGAGCGGGGCGACTCTGTCCTCGTGGCGAGCGCGCTGGGCGACATGTTCCGCCGCGAAGAGCGTTTCACCGAGGCCGTCGACGCCTATGACCGCGCTGTGTCCCTGATTGACGAGATCGAGGAACGCCATTGGGTGCTGCTCTACACCCGCGCCATTGCATTGGAGCGCGTGGGCGATTGGGACCGCGCCGAGCCTGAATTCCGCCGTGTGCTCGAATTCGTCCCCGATGAGCCGCAAGTTCTGAATTACCTCGGCTATTCGCTGATCGAGCAGCGCCGCAATCTCGATGAAGCGCTCGACATGATCGAACGCGCGGTCGAGGGCGAGCCCGATAGCGGTTATATCACGGATTCGCTGGGCTGGGCCTTCTACCGACTCGGGCGCTATGACGAGGCGGTGCCGGTGATGGAACGCGCCGTCGAATTGCTGCCGCGTGACCCGATCCTGAATGACCATCTGGGCGATGTCTATTACGCGGTCGGCCGGTCGCGTGAGGCGCGGTTCCAGTGGCGGCGGGCGCTGTCCTTCGGGCCGCATCCCGATCTCGACATGGACCTTGTGCGGCGCAAGCTGGAAGTGGGCAAGGACGCGGCGATGGAAGAATTCGGCGTCTCGCAATGACGCTGCGCGAGGCTGCGCCCGCCAAGGTCAATCTGAGCCTGCATGTCACCGGCCGCCGCGCCGATGGCTATCATCTGCTTGATTCGCTCGTGGTCTTCACCGAGATGGGCGATCTCGTTTCGCTGCGACCAATGCGCGGTCTGTCGCTCTCGATCACCGGACCGGAAGCCGCAGAGCTTGGCGCGGGCAGCGACAATCTGGTGCTGCGCGCCGCGCGGCTCATGGGCGCGCGCGATCTTGCCCTGACGCTCGACAAACGCTTGCCGCTCGCCTCTGGCATCGGCGGCGGCTCCTCGGATGCAGCGGCCTGTCTGCGGCTTCTGATGCGCGAAACCGGCGCGCCCTGTCCCAGCCCGGCGGCGGTTCTTGCTCTGGGCGCGGATGTGCCCGTCTGCCTCGATCCGCGCCCGGCGCGGATGCGCGGGATTGGCGAGCGCCTTAACCCTGTGCCGCCGCTGCCGCCGCTGTGGATGGTGCTGGTCAATCCACGGCTGGAAGTGCCGACGCCGCAGGTCTTCAAGGCGCTCGGCGCCCCCGACAATCCGCCCATGCCCGATGTCTTGCCCGATTGGCCCGATGCGCGCGCCTTCCTCGACTGGCTCGCCCTGCAGCGCAATGACCTGCAAGCCCCTGCCATCGCCAGCGCACCCGTGATCGCCACTGTGCTCGACGCGCTGGATGCCGCGCCGGGCTGCGCGCTGGCGCGGATGTCGGGGTCGGGCGCCACCTGTTTCGGCTTGTTCGCGAATGAGCCCGCAGCCCAGGCCGCCGCCCGCGTCATCGCTGAGGATCACCCCGGTTGGTGGTGCGTGGCCACAGCGCTCCGAGCCGGGCCGGATCAGTAAAGCCGGGCGACCACGTAATCGGCGAGATCACTGAGCATCTCGCGCAGGGGATGTTCCGGCAGCACCGTCAGCGCATCTTTCGCGCGATTGGCCCAGTCGAAGGCCTCAGTGCGCGTGCTCTCAAGCGTGCCATGGCGGGCCATCAGCGCAAGCGCGTGGTCAAGATCCCCGTCGCGCTGGTCATTGCGCGCAATCACTCGCTCCCAGAAGGCGCGCTCGTCGCCATCCGCCAGCGCAATCGCACGGATCACCGGCAGGGTCGGCTTGCCCTCGCGGAAATCATCCCCGATGGTCTTGCCGATATCCGCGCCACCTGCGCCGTAATCGAGATAGTCATCGACCATCTGGAAACTGACGCCCAGCGCATCGCCATAATCAAAGAGCGCCTTGACCTGCGCTTCCGGCGCACCTGCGAGCACGGCCCCGGCTTCGGTCGCGGCCGAAAACAGCGCCGCTGTCTTGCCCCGGATCACACGCAGATATTGCGCCTCGCTCGTGGCGATATTCTGCGCCGTGCTCAGTTGCAGCACCTCGCCTTCGGCAATCGTGGCCGAGGCATTCGACAGAATGTCCAGCACCCGCAGCGAGCCGCATTCCACCATCAACTGAAACGCCCGCGCGAACAGGTAATCGCCCACCAGCACCGAGGATTTGTTGTCCCAGAGCAGATTCGCCGTCGCGCGCCCCCGCCGTTCCTTGCTCTCATCGACCACATCATCATGCAGCAGCGTCGCCGTATGGATAAATTCAACCGTCGCGGCCAGGTGATAGTGAAAACCGCCCTGATACTTGCACAAATGCGATGCCGCGAGCACCAGCATCGGCCGGATGCGCTTGCCCCCCGCCTCGACCAGATGCGCGGTCACTTCGGGGATACGCGGCGCATGTTCCGACGCCATCCGCGCGCGAATAAGTGCATCGACCTGGCCCAGATCATCCTTCAGATAGGCAGCGAGGCGGTCATGCGGGGCATGGGCCTCATGGGTGGGGGTCATCCGGTTCATCGCGTCCTGTCTCGACAACCTGTCGTTAAGCGAATTAAGCTATGCCGCATGAAGGAACTATTGCGCACCACCAACGTGACAATCATACCCTATGCCACAGCCCTTCTCCAAGGTGAAGGTATAGAGGTGTTTGATATCGACGTCCATATGCACACGCTCGAATCGACCTTGGGCATGATGCCGCGCCGGTTGATGGTCCGGCGCGAGGATCACTTCATGGCCGTGTCGATCCTGCGCGAAAACGGCATCCCGCTGCATGATTGAAGACCTCACGACCGATGCGTTCCTCGACGGGCGCGTGCAGGTCCACCAGCCGCGCCGGGGCTCCCGCGCGGCGACGGATCCGGTGTTTCTGGCGGCCTCTGTTCCCGCAAGGCCCGGCGCGCGGGTGTTGGAGCTGGGCTGCGGGGTGGGCGTCGCCGCCCTCTGCCTCG
>PXDM01000310.1 GCA_003565055.1 Paracoccaceae bacterium | reverse complement strand
TTTGACCCACGTCCGCCCTCGGCGCTGGCGATGATCTGCGCTTGCTCTTCCAGACCAAGCCCCGCGCAATACTGGTCATGGTCGCGGTCAATCACATAGGTCACCGCCTCGACGTTGCGCCCATCGGACAGACGCAAAGGCGCGCGTATTTCCAGATAGGCAGCCGAAATCAATTCGCGTGCGCGCAGGTATTCGAGGCTCTCCTCAACGATGCGGGCGGGGATTTCGAAGGCAACCCCGTCGCAAGGCCCCGCGCCCTCATCGAGCGCCAGAACCAGCCCCGGCTGTTCGACCGTCCCGCGATGGTGGATCGAGCGCATGCAAAAGCTGCGCTGATAGCCGTCGAGCCGGGCAATCTGACGGCTGGTATAGGCAAAGCCCGGTTCCCAGATGAGCGAGCCATAGCCGAAAACCCAAAGTGCGGGGGCTGAGCACATGGTGCTTGGTCCTTCTTGCGAGGTAAGACTAGATGTTACTCCTATCTTCGGACAGAAGGGACAAGACCCGATGCGCGTCATTGTGAGCCTGGCGATCATATTCTGCATCTACTACGCGATTGCGGCCTCGTATCTGTCGCGCGAGGTGGAGACATTTCTGGCACATGAGCCCAGTCTCAGTGCGACGCCCAGCCGTGTGTCCGGCTTTCCAAACCACATCAGCATCGGGCTCGATGCAACCACGCTTGAAAATCGCTCGGGGATGCTGCGTTGGCGCGCCGGGCGCGTATCGTTGGGCGCCTCCAGCCTGCGCCCTTTCGATCTGAGCATTCTTTTCCCCGACACCCAGTCGCTGGTCGTTGCGGGCGAGCGCCACACGCTCGAAGGTTATCGGATGATGGGGACAGTGCAGATCGGACGGGGCAACAGGCTGCAAGAGCTTGCCCTCGACACCGGGTCTGTCCAGATCACGCCGCCCCTTGTGATCAGTCGTCTGGGGGCTGCGGATCTCTCCCTCACGCCAAGCGATGAGGGCAGGCATGCGCTTGAGCTGGACCTGCGCGAGATCCGTCTGGCCCCGGAGATACGCAGCATTCTCGACCCGAGCGGCACCCTGCCCGACCAGATCGCGCAACTGGAGCTGCGCGCAATCCACAGTGTGGCCCTGACACCGGCCCCGGAGGGTCGAGTTTCCCACAGGGTTGACATCGAGCGTCTCGACCTCACTTGGGGCGCGCTTTCCATGCAAACCGAAGGCACGCTGACCCGAGACCCGGCCGATGGACATCTCGACGGGACGCTGACACTCACGCTGCAGGATTGGCGGCCCTTCCATCAGCTGCTGACGGATACTGGCCTGCTCGCGCCCGACACGGCGATGATGGCGGGGATGTTCCTGAGCAGCATTGCCAACGAGGGCGGGCATGCGGTGAGCTTGCCGCTCACTCTGCGCCAGTCGATCGTGTCACTGGGCCCGTTTGGCCTTGTGCAACTGCCACCGATCTGAAATCGCCCGGTGCAACACCCGGCCGACGGGCACTGCGGCCGTGGCCCCGAGCGTGTCGGCAATGAAATCACCCAACTCGCGGCCGCGTCCGAAATAGGGCTGGACCAGTTCGATCACCCCGCCGAGGATGATTGCGCCGGGCAAGACCCAGATCCAGACTGATGGGCGCACGGCGACAGCGGGAAGCACGATCAGGAAAAACGCGGCGAAATGCATGAATTTGTCATTGAGTGTCAGCGAGCTGACCCCCGGCGAACCAGGTGGCAACAGCATGAGCACCACGGCCAGAGCCGCCATCAGGGCTGAAAGCAGGAATCCAAGCAGGATCACGCGTTGGGGGGATGTCACGTTTGCAGCCTCTTGCGTCTCACACGACGCGTCGGGTCGCATGCCGGGCTGACAGGTTCAAGCAGAAACCGGAACCCTCGCGGCCTCTTGAACCGCATGTGTCACGCGCGACAGTGCCCGTTCTTCCAACTGGCGGACGCGTTCCTTGGAGATACCAAGCTCTGCACCGATTTCAGACAGGGTGCGCGGGCTTTCGCTCAGATGTCGTTCTGTCATGATACGGCGCTCGCGTTCGGGCAGTGCCTTGACGGCTGAATAGAGCATCCCACGACGGCGGCGCAGCTCAAGCCTGTCGAGCACCTCCGCTTCAGTCTCAACGCCGTCATCCTCGAGCGCCTCCATCCAGTCGCGCCCATCCGCATCATCGCCGCGCGTGACATTCAGCGACAGGTCCTGCCCGGACATGCGCCCGAGCATGATCTCCACCTGCGCCTCCGGCACATCCAATTCACGCGCCACGCTCGCGCTCAGCCCTTCGCGCCGGATTTCTCCATTCTCCAGCTTGATGAGCGTTTTGCGCAGATGGAAGAACAGCTTTTTCTGCGCCGCATTGGTGGCAGTGCGCACGACCGACCAGTTGCGCATGACATATTCCTGCATGGAGGCCCGGATCCACCAGGCCGCATAGGTCGAGAACCGCGCGCCATTGTCGGGGTCGTATTTCTCCGCCGCCCGCATCAGGCCGAGATTGCCCTGCTGGATCAGATCATCGAGCGACATCCCGTAACGCCGATAGCGCCCGGCCACGGAAACCGCCAGCCGCGCATAGGCGCTGATCAGGCGATGCAGCGCGGCCTCATCGCGGTGATCGCGCCAGGCGAGGGCAAGCTGGTGTTCCGTGTCGGGATCAAGCATTTCGCGGGCCATGGCCGTGCGAATGTAGCGGCTGGTGCGCGGGTCTCGAGCTTGCATGACGGCCCCTTGATAGCGGAACGATATAGTATCGCATCGCTATCATTTGTGCGCTCACCTTGTCAAGTGCCGCAGCGGGGCCTATCTGCCCGGCATGAAACATGCGACCCGAGACATTGGTGGCGATCTGGCGGACCTGATCCTCTATCTGGCGCGGCTGGGCCAATCCTGCCCGGCCGCGCCCGATGCCGTGCCGCTGACCGCCGCGCAATGGGCGGCGCTGCGCTATTTCGCCCGTGCCAATCGCTTCTCGCGCACCCCCTCCGCTTTCGCGGAGTTTCACGCGACAACGCGCGGCACGGCCTCGCAGACCGTGAAATCACTGGTGGCGCTGGACCTTCTCGCGCGGCGCGACCATGACCATGACGGGCGCAGCACTGTCATCGAAGTGACCGAGGCGGGCGAGGCGCAACTGCGCGCCGATCCGATGCACGATATGCGCGTCGTGCTCGACGGGTTGTCCCGCGATCAGCAGGAAACCCTCTCGCGCGCTCTGGGGCAGACGATCCACGACCTCGCGACACGACGCGCAGCGCCGGTCTTCGGCACCTGCGCCGATTGCCGCCATTGCGAGACGCGAGCACAAGGGGACTTCTGCCTCTCGACCCGCACAGCGCTCAGCCCGGCGGATATGCAGGCGATCTGCGTGGGCTTCCACCCCGCCACGCTCGCGCGCTGACCTCTCGTCCCTGCGTGCGGAGGGTCGCCAGACCCGACCGGGTGCGGCCCCCTCGATGGGGGCCAAGCCCGGCGACCTTCGCGCAGCGCCCGCGACGGATCACCCCGCGCGATCAAGCTGCGCAATCGCTTCGCTCAAACGCGCGACATCGGCGCGCAGCACCTCGGCCCGCGCTTCGGCCTCGTCCACCACCTCTTGCGGCGCGCTTGCGACGAATTTCGGATTGCGCAACCGCCCGGCGATCCCGCCGAGCTCCTTCTCGACCTTCTCGCAGGTCTTGGCCAGCCGCGTCCGCTCTGCCGCAATGTCAATCACACCCTCCAGCGGCAGCCCGAAACTGCCGCCCTCGACCGTCACTGTGATCGAACCGCGCGGCAACTCATCCGCCTCTTCGAGCGAGGCGATCCGCGCAAGCCGCATGACCAGCGCGCGGTTGCGCGCCAGTGCCGCGCGGCCCTGATCGTCAAGCTCCAACTGCACCATGTTCAGCTTCAGCCCCACTGGCACGCGCAGTTGTGCGCGCGCCGAGCGGATGCCTTCAATCAGCCCGATGACCCAACGCATCTCACGCATCGCAGCGTCATCGACCAGCGCTGCCCCGCCTTCCGGCCAGGTCGCATGCGCGCAAAGCGTCTCGCGCGTGCCGGTCAGGCCCCAGAGTTCTTCGGTGATGAAGGGCATGATCGGATGCAGCAGGATCATCGACTGGTCGAGCACCCAGCCCATCGTCGCCCGCGTCTCCGCCGCGTCATCGCCATCAAACAGCGGCTTTGCGAATTCCACATACCAGTCGCAGACCTCGCCCCAGACAAAGGCATAGAGCGCCTGCGCGGCATCGTTGAAACGATACTCCGCCAGCGCCGCATCGACCTGCTCGCGCACACGCACAGTCTCGGAGATGATCCAGCGATTGACCGTCGTTTGCGCAGCAGGTGCGGCGGCTTGGGTGCGATGGCCTTCCCAGACCCCATTCATCTCGGCGAAGCGGCAGGCATTCCAGAGCTTCGTGGTGAAATTGCGATACCCCGCGATGCGCTGCGTATCGAGCTTCAGCACGCCCCCGAGCGAGGCCATCGCCGCATTGGTGAAGCGCAACGCATCCGCGCCGAATTCGTCGATGATCTCCAGCGGATCGACCACATTGCCCAGAGACTTGGACATTTTCTTGCCCTTGGCATCGCGCACGAGGCCATGCAGATAGACATGATCAAACGGCACCTCGCCCACGACGGCAAGCTGCATCATCATCATCCGCGCGACCCAGAAGAACAGGATGTCTTGGCCTGTGACGAGAACACTGGTCGGGAAGTATTTTTGCAACTCCTCGGTCTGTTCCGGCCAGCCCAGCGTGCCGATGGGCCAGAGGCCCGAGGAGAACCATGTGTCGAGGACGTCGGGGTCGCGGGCTAAGTCTATCTGAACATGAATGAAGTGCTCTTCATGACCAATACTCCACCCTTCAGACTTCGTGGGAGCAGGAACAAGCCGACCGCTTGCATCGATTCGCGATCCACCATTGTCGTCGATCACATATATCTCTACGCCGTCGAAACTTCCTGAGTCTGAATACTCATTTGCACCAATCGCGCTAGCCAAAGCCCCATCGTCATTGAGGGCGCGATAGTGTTTCTCTGCAGCTTCGATTGCCACCTCATAGTTTTCAGCGCAGAATTTAGCACCGTCCGGCCCATACCAAACCGGAATCTGATGCCCCCACCAGAGCTGCCGCGAAATGCACCAGGGCTCGATATTCTCAAGCCAGTGATAATAGGTCTT
>PXDM01000431.1 GCA_003565055.1 Paracoccaceae bacterium | reverse complement strand
TGGATCGTGCTGTTGCTGATCGCCACTGTGGCGCTCGGCTGGCCGCTTGCGCGGATGCTGCCCGCGCATCCCCCCGCCCTGCCCGCGCCGCTCAGCCACAAGCGCTTCGCGCTCGCAGCGCTCGCGCCCGCGCTCGCCACGCCGCTGATCCTCGCGCCCTTCGAGATCAGGCTGCTGCCGGTGCTGGTTGCGGATTATCTGGCGCTGCATCTGGGCCTCTATGGCGCGATCACGCTGGCGATTCTCGCGCTCTGGGGCCAGTTGCGCGGCCAGTTTCCCGCGCGCGCCACCCTCATCGCGCTTGGCGTGGCAGTCTTCGGCATCGTGGTGCTGGGCGGCGTGCTCGACCGCTATGTGGCGTCTTTCGCACCGCATGCGGGCCGCCTCGGCATCATCGCGGCGCTGGCGCTCGGGGCGGTGCCGTTCCTGCTGGCCGATGGCATCCTGACCCAAGGCGGGCGCGCAGGGTTTGGCCGCGTGATCCTCGTGCGCACGGCCTTCCTCGCGTCGCTCGGCCTTGCGGTCGCGCTGAATTTCGAAGCGCTGTTTTTCCTGCTGATCATCCTGCCCGTGATCGTGCTGTTCTTCCTTCTCTTCGGCACGATGTCCGGCTGGGTCGGGCGGCGCACCGGTCTGCCAGCCGCGGGCGGTATGGGGCTGGGGCTGGTGCTCGCCTGGGCGCTGGGGGTGAGTTTTCCGATGTTCGATCCCAGCATGCTGACCGGGTCGTGACCCTTCGCTGCCCAATCAGGGATCACGTGCTCTGCACTGCCCGACGGGTTGTCACAGCTTGCGAGGTCTCGCGCAGCGGCTGTCTGTGCACGCGTCGCTGGCATCGCTGCGCATGCGGGACGGCAGCACGCGGCGATGGGGTGCCTCAGCCGCCTGCGCGGGCAGCGCGCTGCACGGCGCGTTCGAGTGCTGTGAGGAAGCGCGATCGGTCCGCTTTCTGGAACGCACGACCAGAGCCCTGGCGGAAGGGATCACTCGCGCGCAGATCGGCCATCAGATCACGCGTTGCCAGCACATTGCCGATATTGGCGGCGGTCAGGTCTTCGCCGTTATGCTTGATGACCTGCGCGCCAGCTTCAATGCAGCGCGCAGCGAGTGGGATATCGCCGGTGATCACGCAATCGCCCGGCCCAGCGCGCTCGGCGATCCATTTATCGGCCTCATCCAGGCCATCGGCAACGATCACGGTTTCGACCAGCGGGTTCTGCGACGGACGCAGCCCACCATTCGACACGATGAAGACTCGCAGCCGGTGCCGGGTCGCCACGCGCTCGACCTCGGCTTTGACCGGGCAGGCATCGGCATCAACGTAGATCTGCATGGCATTCCTCTGGCTGCATCGCGAGGCTTATGCCAGCCGGGGGCCGCCCTGTCAGCCGTAAAGTCCCGCCGAGCGCGCGCGCAGCCGGATCAGGGCCAGTACCGTGTCGATGGTCGGGGTGGGCGTCTCGGTCACATGGCCGAGTTCCTGCACAGCGCTGACCAGCGCGTCGATCTCCATCGGGCGACCGGCCTCCAGATCCTGCAGCATCGAGGTGCGATGCGCGCCCACGGCCGCACCGCCTTCGATCCGGCGATCCACGTCGATGGGGAATTTCACGCCCAGTTTCTCGGCAATGGTCTGCGCCTCGACCATCATGGCGCGGGCCACCTCGCGCGTGCCGGGATCGGTGCAAAGCACATCGAGCGTGGCATGGGTCAGCGCCGAGATCGGATTGAAGGACAGATTGCCCCAAAGCTTGACCCAGATCTCATCGCGGATCTTGGGGCGCACCGGCGCGCGAAGCCCCACCTCCTGCAGCGCGGCGGACAGGCGCT
Organism: Paracoccaceae bacterium; assembly: GCA_003565055.1. Lineage (GTDB taxonomy): Bacteria > Pseudomonadota > Alphaproteobacteria > Rhodobacterales > Rhodobacteraceae > Roseinatronobacter. The sequence goes on along the minus strand of PXDM01000431.1, from coordinate 3,345 downwards.
GTGCGCGCTCGGTTTTCTCGCCCGAAGGCTCGCCCAGCGAGAAGCGATTGCCCTCGATATGCTTGATCGTGCCCGGCTCCGTGACTTCCGCCGCCGGATAGACCACGCAGCCCAGCACGCGCTCGGGGCCGAACCCCTGCCATTGCGCGCCACCGGGATCGACGCTTTCGAGTTGCTTGCCTTCCAGCGCCCCGCCGAGCCCGTGGAAATACCACCACGGCACGCCATTGACGCCTGAAACAATCGTCGTCCCTTCGCCCAGAAGCGGCTTGATGCGGTCGACGACCGGCGGCACGGAATGGGCCTTGAGCGTGATGATGACGTAATCCTGCGGCCCCAGTTCCGCCGGGTCGTCCGAGGCTGTGACCGGCACAGTGAAGCGGCCCGCGTCCTCGATCAGCGTCAGGCCCTTCTCGCGCATCGCCGCCAAATGCGGCCCGCGCGCGACAAGGCTCACATCCGCGCCGCCCTTGGCGAGTTTCGCCCCCATATAGCCGCCGATGGCCCCGGCACCGAAAATGCAGATTTTCATGCGCTCACGCCTCCGTCACCAGACCAAGCTTCTCGGCCAGCCCGATACGCTGCAACTTGCCGGTCGCGCCTTTGGGGATTTCATCGAGCAGCACGACCTTGCGCGGCACCTTGAAATCGGCAAGACGGGTTGCTGCGAAATCGCGGATCTCGCGTTCCGTGGCGCTTTCGCCTTCGCGCAGCACGACCGCCGCCGCTACTTCCTCGCCGAGCTTGGGATGGGGCAGCGCGAAGGTCACGACCTGCGCGACGGCCGGGTGATCCATCAGCACGGCATCGACCTCCAGCGGGCTGACCTTCTCGCCGCCGCGATTGATGATCTCTTTCAGCCGCCCTGTCAGGTTCAGATAGCCCTCGCCGTCGAAAGCGCCCTGATCGCCAGTGCGGAACCAGCGCTTGCCATCGGCCTCGAAGAAGCTCTTCTTGTTGGCGTCGGGGTTGCCCTCATAGCCCGGCGTCACATTGGGGCCGGAAATCACCACTTCGCCGGTCGCATCCATGGGCAGAAGCTGGTCTTCGATCTCATGGGCCACACGCACTTCCGGGCCGCCCGCGACGCCCACGGAGCCCGGTTTCTGCGCGCGCGGCGGCAGCGGGTTCGAGGTCATCTGATGCGCGGCCTCGGTCATACCGTAGCTTTCGATCACCGGCGCATTGAAAGTCTCGGAGAGTTTCACCATCACTTGCGGTGGCAGCGAGGCCGAGGAGGAGCGGATCAGACGCAGCTTCGTGCGCTCTAGGATCTCGGCATTGCGCGCGGCGCGGGTGAGGATCGCCTGATGCATCGTCGGCACAGCGGTGTACCATGTGGGCTTGGCCGTATCGAGCCAGCCGAAGAAGCGCAGCGCGTCAAAGCCCGGCGCGCACCAGATCGACGCGCCTGCCGCAAGCGAGGACGAAATCGCCGCGACCAGCCCGTGGATGTGGAAGAGCGGCATCACATTCAGGCAGCGATCCTCGGGCGTGAGATCCAGCACCTGCCCGATATGGCGCGCAGAGGCCGCGACATTGCGCTGCAACAGCGGCACGATCTTGGGCCGCGAGGTCGTCCCCGATGTGTGCAGGATCAGCGCGATGTCATCGGGCGCGGCGGGCGCGGTGTCGGGCGTGCCCTCGGCCCGGCCTTCGGCGCGCAGGGTGAAGCTGCCCGCAGGTGCGCTGGCGTCATGGCCAAGCCGCAGCACGACCAGCCCGTGACGGCCTGCGGCCTCCAGCGCGGGGCCGTCATAGCCTTCGGGCAGAACGATGGCCTTGGCTTTCAGGTCCTCGAGATAGAAATCGAACTCATCGACGCGGTAGGCCGGGTTCAGCGGCGCGGTCACTGCCCCTTGCGCGATGGTGATGAAGGCCGAAGCCATTTCCGGCCCGTTGGGAAGCACGATCGCCACACGGTCACCGCGTCCGACACCAGCGGCGTGCAGAGCGGCGAGGGTCTCGCCCGTCAGTGCGCGCAGGCCGCCATGGCTGAGCCAGGGACGCTCGGGCGCGCCAAGGGCCGGGGCGTCATCGGGATGCGACGCGAGCAGGGCTTGCAAAGTATCGGACATGGGGGGTTCCTTTTCTTAAACAGGTCTTTTCAGCGCGGATCGGGTGTCAGCTCACGGTCGCCTGACGGCCCTTGCGCAGTTTGGACAGGAGCGGCAGCAGAAAGAACACGGCGGCCAACGCGATGAATGTGCCCGAAAGCGGACGGGTAACGAAAGTCGTGACATCGCCCTGCGCCGCGATCAGCGCCTGACGGAAGCTCTGCTCCATCACCGGCCCCAGAACAAGCGCGAGCACCAGCGGGGCCATCGGGTAATCGGCCTTGCGCAGCAGATAGCCGACGATGCCGAAGATGAAGATCAACCAGACATCATGCATGCGCTGATCGGGGGCGAAACCACCCACGATGCACAGCACCAGCACCATGGTGCAGAGCACCGAGAAGGGCGTTTTCAGCGCCCAGACAAAGAGCGGGATCAGCGCGAGATTGATCAGCACTGCCGCCAGATTGGCCGTGTAGAGCGACGAGATCAGCCCCCAGACGAAATCCGCCTGCTCGGTAAAGAGCATCGGGCCGGGCGTGAGCCCCCACATCACCATACCCCCCAAGAGCAGCGCGGTCGTGGGCGAGCCGGGAATGCCGAGCGACAGCATCGGCAGAAGCGAGCCGGTTGAGGCCGCGTTATTCGCCGTCTCGGGCGCGACGACGCCTTCGACATTGCCCTTGCCGAAACTGTCGGGGTCTTTCGAGGTGCTCTTGGCAATACCGTAAGCCATCAGCGAGGCGGGCGTCGCCCCGGCGGCTGGCAGCATGCCGACGAAGAAGCCCAGCACCGAGCCGCTGGTCATGGTCTTCCATGTCCGGCCGAGCGTGCGGAAGGCCGCGCGCATCTCGGCATAGGTCACCTTGGCGGTCGTGACGGTCGGGGCCACGCGCGATTTCTCCAATGTCCAGAGCACTTCGCCGATGCCATAGACGCCGATGGCGAGCACAAGAAAGGAGATCCCGGCGTAAAAGCCCGGTATGTCGAAAAACACCATCCGCGGCTGGCCCGTGATCAGGTCCAGCCCGACAGTGGAGAGAACGAGCCCGAAGCAGATCATCACAATCGTCTTGAGCGCATCATCCCCGCCAAGCCCCACGAAAGTCGTGAAAGCCAGAAGCACCAGCGCGAAATTCTCGGCAGGTCCGAATCTCAGCGCCAGATCGGCAAGTGGAACGGCAAAGAGCGTGAAGAGGATCACCGAGATCGTGCCGCCGATGAAGGACGCGCCGGCGGCCGCGACCAGCGCGAGCCCCGCCCTGCCCTGTTGCGCCATGGGTCGGCC
>PXDM01000316.1 GCA_003565055.1 Paracoccaceae bacterium | reverse complement strand
GTTGTTTGGCGAGAGCAGATTCATGCCTATGACCAAGGTATGAACCTTCAGGAGGAAACGATCACTGAATGCCTTTTGCTACAAATGGGTCGAGATCTTCCAAAGGCAGGATTTCGGGTTAAACTTTTTACAAGGCAAAGAGAAAAGGACACAGGTGCTGATTGGGTCTGGTTTTTCAGGCAGGGCCCCTGCCGAATAGGGTTTCGCGTACAGGCGAAGAAATTGTATCGACGGCGTGGAAAGAACAACCAGCTTTTGCCGGGGCGTTACGATGGGCATGTTCTCGCAAAAGGCCAAACCAATACGCTGATCCAGCGATCAGGGCCGAATAACCCGATATATGTTTTTTACAATCACGATCAGGTTAAAGATCATCACCTGTTCCAGAACATTTCCGCTGGCTTTATCCCCCCGAGTTTTTGGGGCTGCAGCGTTGCATCGGCGAGATTTGTTGAGCAAAAAAAGTCGAATAAACTGGGTCGATTGCACAGTGGAATGCGGCCACTACACGAGTTATTTCAAAAGGGTGCTGGGTGTGGCTTGGCAAATGGCATGAAGGCGGTTGACTCGAAAATTGATCTGAAAATGCATGATGACGATCCGGAGTGGATGGAATTTCAGGAGAATAGTCACGACATGCAATCTTATCTGAAGCGTGAGAAGTTGAACGGCATCGCTTTTTTTGATGCCAGTGAAGTAAGTGGGGATTTCCTTGTTCCGCGTTGACCGTTCCCAAAACCGCCTGTCGCGTCTTGTTCAAAAGCGGTTCTCTGATCTTGCCCTGCGGGAACGTGACCATTTGCAAGAATGGCTGGCCAATCAGCCCGACGCCTTGGGCGAGGAACTGCTGATCATCCAGAAGGAGTTCGATGGGTTCGATGCCACCCGTGAACGCCTTGATTTGCTGGCGCTGGACAAGGACGGGAACCTTGTTGTCATCGAAAACAAGCTCGATGACTCGGGCCGCGATGTGGCGTGGCAGGCGTTGAAATACACCGCCTATGTCTCGGGCCTGACCAAGACGCAGATCGTCGATATCTATCAGCAATATCTGGACAGGTTCTGCGGCGGCGGCAATGCGGCGGCCCGTCTGTGCGAGTTCATGGAGGTCGAGGATCTGGGCGAGATCGTCCTGAACCCCGGAAATGACCAGCGGATGATTTTCATCGCCGCCAATTTCCGCCGCGAGGTGACGGCAACCGTGCTATGGCTGCTGAGCCGGGGTATTCAGGCGCAGTGCTTCAAGGTTACGCCCTATATGCTTGGGGACGAGCTGATCCTGGACATCCAACAGATCATCCCCACACCCGAGGCCGCCGATTTCATGATCGGGATGTCCACCAAGGATAACGAGGAAAAGGTTACCCACGACACCCAGAAACACCGCCACAAGCTGCGCCATGCCTTTTGGGAAGTGGCGCTGGAGCGGTTGCGGGCAGATGGGGTCGAGCTGTTTCGCAACATCAGCCCAACCAAAGACCACTGGCTGAGTGCCGGATCAGGGGTTCGGTCGGTGCCTTTCCAGATGATCTTTGGCAAGGACGAGGCACGGGTCGAGTTGAGTTTGCAGCGATCTGAGGCATCAGAGAACAAGTGGGTTTTCGACCAGCTGTTTGCGGAACGGGCCAAGATCGAGGCGGCCTTTGGCGCCCAACTGGATTGGCGGCGGATGGAAGACAAAAAGGCCAGCCGCATCGTGTATGCAAAGCCATTTGACGGCTACAACCGCGAGACATGGCCAGAGATGGTGACCTGGCTGTCGGCGCATATCCGCAAGCTGGAAGCCGCGTTTCGTGATCCATTGGCACGGCTCAACCGCCAGATCAGAACTCACGACGACGAGGACAGCTGATGGCCTTTGCCTCCGAGGATGATCTGGAACAATGGGCGCTGGAAGAGTTGCAGGGCTTGGGCTTTGCCTATCTGCACGGATCGGCCCTGTCGCCCGAGGTGGCCCACCCGATGCGGGAAAGTTTCCGCGATGTGCTGCTGCTGGATCGGCTGGAAGGGGCCATTCGCCGCCTGAACCCCGATCTGCCCGATGATGCGGTGCGGGTGGCGCTGAACGATATTCGCGACACGAAATTCTCGGGCGATCTCATGTCGGAAAACCGCCGCATCCACGGGGTTCTTACAACGGGGGTTCCTGTATCGTGGTTTGCCGGCGGCGAAGAGCGCCACGATATCGCCCGCGTGATTGATTTTGAGGGCGGCCAGAATGACTGGCTGGTTGTGAACCAGTTCGAGGTGGTGGGCCAAACTGCACGGCGGCCCGATGTGATCGTCTTTCTGAACGGCATGCCGGTGATCGTGATCGAGCTGAAAGGCACCCAAAGCGGCAGCTTGAAGGGGGCGTATAACCAGCTTGAAACCTACAAGGCGCAAGTGCCCGATCTGTTCCGCACCAATGCGTTCAACGTGATTTCCGAAGGGGTGACGGCGAAATACGGATCAGTCTCGGCCAACTTTGACCGTTTCATGAACTGGCGCACGGTGGATGGGGAAACCCTTGTCGAGACAGGCAGCAGCCTTGCGCTGCAAACCCTGATCCATGGATTGCTGACCCCGCAGGTCATTCTGGAAATGATCCGCTTTTGCACCGTCTTCGAGGACGAGGGCAAAGGCCCGATCAAAAAGATCGCGGGCTATCGCCAGTTTCACGCCGTGCGCAAAGGTGTTCTGGCCGTTCTGGGTGCCCATGGGCGGGACAGCCGCGGCGGCGTGATGTGGCACACCCAAGGATCGGGTAAATCCCTACTGATGACGTTTCTGGCCGGGCGCTTGATGCGTGACCCACGGTTGGAAAACCCCACGATCGTGGTGATCACCGACCGCAACGATCTGGACAATCAGCTCTTCGCGACATTCTCACGTTGTGCGGCATTATTTGGGGAAACCCCTGTTCAGGCCGAAGACGTGCCCGATCTGCGCCGCAAGCTGGGGGATCGCAAGGTGGGCGGGGTTATCTTTGCCACCATTCAGAAATTCCGTCCTGAAAAAGGCAGCCCTGATTTTGGTGAGTTGACCAACCGTTCAAATGTGGTTGTCTTCGCTGACGAGGCGCACCGTTCGCAATACGGGTTTGACGCGAAACTGAACCGCGACACGGGCGAGACGAAATACGGCTTTGCCCACCACCTTCGCACGGCCCTGCCGAATGCGGTTTACGTTGGTTTCACCGGCACCCCGATTGCGCTGGTGGGGGCGGATACCCAAGCGGTGTTTGGCGATTACATCGATGTCTATGATATCGCACAGGCGGTATCAGACGGGGCGACGGTTCCCATCTACTACGAAGGCCGCGTCGCCAAGATCGAGCTGTCAAATGAGGCAGGCGAACTGCTTGATGCGGAATTCGAAGAGATCATCGAAGAGGCCGAGGCTGACGGGATCAGCATTGACGACGACAGCAAGGGGGCAATGACCTCGAAATGGACGCAGCTTGAAAAGCTGGTCGGGGCAGCGCCGCGTCTTGACAAGGTGGTTGAGGATATCCTGAAACACTTTGATGCTCGGGTCGAGGCGATGGATGGCGGCAAGGCGATGATCGTCTGCATGTCACGCCGGATTTGTGTCGAGGTCTACGACCGCATCATCGCCGCCCGCCCTGAGTGGCATGCAGATGAGGACGCCGAGGGGGCGGTGAAGGTCGTTATGACGGGAGCGGCGCAAGACCCCGCCGAGTTCCAGCCGCATATCAGGTCAAAAGCCCGTCTTGAAACTTTGCGGACCCGGTATCGCGACCCTGCTGATGCGATGAAGCTGGTGATCGTGCGGGATATGTGGCTGACAGGGTTTGACGCCCCTTGCATGCACACGATGTATGTCGACAAGCCCATGAAGGGGCATGGGTTGATGCAAGCGATCACACGGATCAACCGTGTGTTCGGGTCCAAGCCATCCGGGCTTGTGGTTGATTACATCGGTCTCGCCGCCGATCTGAAGAAAGCCCTGCGGCATTATTCGCAGGCAGACCAGAAACAGACAGGGGTCGATCAAGGCGAGGCCGTGCATGCCTTGCATACCCAGATCGATATTATGCGGGGAATGTTCTTTGGCGTTCCCTATATGGAGGCCGTGCGCGGATCACCCGCTGATCGCATCCGTATCCTCCCCATTGCGATTGAACATGCCCTGACGCTCAAGGTTGATGGGAAAGACCCAGAAAACCGCGAAGATAGCAAGAAACGCTTCATGACTGCCGTTGCGGGATTGGTAAAAGCATTCCGCATTGCCGCAGGCACCGCCGAGGCGGCAGCACTGAAGGATGAGGTCGGGTTCTTTGTGGCCGTGCAGGCTGCAATCCGCAAAATGGATGCCTCGTCCCGAACAGGCCGAACTGCTGAAGATACCGAACTTGCCATAGCGCAGCTCCTCAACCGGGCTGTGGCCTCGACCGAAGTCATCGATATTCTTGAGGCCGCCGGGATAGATCGTCCTGATCTCAGTGTTCTGAGCGAGGATTTCTTGTTGGGGTTGCAGAATACCCCGCACAAGAACCTGGCCGTCGAAGCACTACGGAAACTTCTGAACGGGGAAATCCGCACACGAACGCGGACAAACCAGACCCAAAACGAAGCTTTCTCGAAACGCCTGACCGATGCGATGGCCCGCTATCACAACCGCAGCATTGATGCGATCCAGGTCATCAAAGAGATGATCGACATGGCCAAAGACTTGCAGCAGCAACCCGAGGACGGCATGTCCCCGGAGGAAGTTGCATTCTACGATGCCCTTGCCCAGAACGAGAGCGCCCGTGAGTTGATGGGCAACGAAGAATTGCGGGTCATCGCGCAGGAACTGGTCAACGCCGTGCAGGCCAACTCATCAGTCGACTGGTGGCGAAAGCAGAACGTGCGCACCAAAATGCGGGTCACCATCCGGCGCATCTTGAAAAAACACGGGTTTCCACCGGATTTGGCTTCGGATGCCATCAAGAAAGTCGTTCAACAGGCGGAGGTTTTGGCGAAATCGTTTGAAGGATGATACAGGCGCGCAGATTTCACCTCGCGCGCCCTTTCACGCGGCCTTGCCCTGATTCCGGATCATCTCGATTTCCGCCGTTATGCTTTCGACAGCCACGCAGTTCTCGAGCGTCGGGGCGATAAGCTGCGCTTTGGCCATGACGGAGCTGCTCATGCGTCGGCGATGCGATATCTGGATCTCAGGGGTATGCCTGGCATTGACAGGTCTCT
>PXDM01000160.1 GCA_003565055.1 Paracoccaceae bacterium | reverse complement strand
GCTGCCACGCACGCACATGCGCAGTTCAACAGGCTCAAAGCCGCGCAGATCGGCCCGTTTGCGGCGCAGGACGTGCGCGACCGGATCACGGAGGATGCGCAGCAGGCCGCCGCAGCGATCAGTGTCGCCTTGCGACCCGAAGACCCCGTCGCGGCCGTCATGGCAAAGACCGGGCCAGCGCGGGTGGCGGCATCGGCGGGCCTGTCCGCCTATGTGATGATCCGCGCGGCGCGCGAGGGGGCGCTTGCGTTTGCGCCTGCGCCCTCTGCCGCCATCCCGCGCAAGATCGCGCATTTCTGGCAGGGCGCGCCCGGCCCGGCGTTGGAGCGCGCGCGCGCGCAATGGCGCAAGCTGCATCCCGGCTTCACCCAAACCCTGTTCAATGCCGAAACCGCGCTGGAGTGGCTGGCGTGCAGCTGTCCCGCCCCCATCGCGGCCCGGTTCAAAGCGCTCTCGCAACCCGCCTTGCAGGCCGATTTCTTTCGGCTTTGCTGGATCGTGCATGAGGGCGGTATTTTCGCCGATCTCGATGAATATCCGCGCCTCCCGGTCACGCCATGGTTTGCGGGCGCGCAGGCCGTATTTTGCATCGAGCGCGGCTTTGGCACGGTCGCCAACAATTTCCTTGCTGCGGAACCGGGACATCCGATTTGCCGCATGGCGCTGGATCTCGTCTGCGCGGCGCTGGATCAGACCGACAACCCTTATGCCTGGTGGCATTCCGGGCCTGCCCAATGGACGCGCGCAGTGGTCAGCGCGCAGTTTTCGGGCGCAGCGCCGCATGTGCGCTATCTCTCACAAGCCGCGTATAACCGCCGTGTCTCCACGAATTTGCCGTATCCGCACAAGCGCAGTGCAGATCACTGGCGCTGATGGGAATTTACCATGGGGCAGGGGAGTGTGATCGCCACTAACTGCCTACTTTGTCAACAGTTAGTCATTCCTGTGTAGTATTGTCGCAGATTTGGTATGTTTTGCGTCAAATTTGGCCTTGATCAGAGCAATGCTGCAGAAAAACCAAAGTCGTGCCATATTTCACCAGTAGCCAATCCTCGTATTGACGTAATCTGAAAAGAGGGGCTCATGCCGTATCCGACGCAGGATCAGGGAGATTTACTGATTCTCTCGCTTCCCTCGAATGTGGACCTGAATATCCTTGCGGATTCTTTCGTCACATTTATCGAGGAAGAGATCGAGACGTTGGGTGCGGATGTAGTGTTCACTGACGAGCCCTTCGCGTGGAAAGAAGTTGCCGACTGCCAGTTTGACGAGATGTGCGCGTCGTTCCTCGCAATTGCCGGGGAGGGGCCGTTTTTGCAGGCGGTCTGGGCTGACGGTCGCATCGGGATTGTCTCGGCCACTGGGGCGCTCCTGCAGGATGATTGGGACCGGCTGATCGAGAAGTTGCGCGGCGCGCAGGCCAGGATTTGCGATGCCTCTGCCTGGCGCATCCTCAAAGCGCCCCGGCAGACGACCGACGCGGCTGAGCCCGCAGCGCCTCTGTCCCCGCTCTCGCCCGCAGATCGCGGGCAGCCGATCCTCGCCAGTATCGCGCAGCGCGACGCAGTGCTGCGCGCGCATGCGCGCGAAGACGGGCGCCATGGCGTCGTGGCGATGCGCCCCATCGTGTTGCCCATGCCCGATGCCGAGGCGCTTGAAGCGACATTCGAGGCCCTTCAGGCGCGGCACGACATTCTGAACATGACATTCGACCAGATGCAGGGGCTCGACTATATCCAACTGAGCGAAAGCACGGGTGTCCCTTTTGCGATCGTCTCGGCGTTGCGTCCTTTTCGCAATATCGACATCATCGCCGCCGAGCGCACCCGTGTTCTTGCCGAGCGGCCCCTGTCGGACCAGAGCCTCTGGCACGCGGAACTGATACAGGACAGAAGCCAGGGGATCGTGATCGCGGTCTTATCCGAGGCGATTGCGGATTTGCGCACGACGGAACTGCTCCGGGCCGAGATCATCCGCTTCTATGAGGCGGTTCGCGCTGGTCTCGATCCAGCGTTGGAGTGGCCCGCGCCTGCTCTGCATTACACGGATTACGCTGCCAGTGAGCCAGGCTTTTCGGAGGCCTGCGACTGGTGGCAGCAGTTTGTGCCTGATCTTGTGTCCACCCCGGAGGAGCCGGTCTGCGCGCCCGTCGCTCCGGTTGAGACCTTCGAACACCATCTCGCCCCCGAAATGCTGGAGCAACTCGTGCCGGTCGCGGAAGCCACCGGCACCACAGTCCAAACATTGGTGCTGGCGGCCTTCCTCAAGACCATGTCGGAGTTCGAGGCCGCGCCGCTCGATTGGGTGCTTCTGGCCTTGCACGATCGCAGGCCGTCAGGGCTTGAGGAGATGCTGGGGCCCTTCGCCTTCGATTGCCCGATCTGGCTTGGCGATATGCATGCGCGGATCACCCCGTCCGGGCTGCAACACCGCCTGAATGACACGAAAGCAGAAGGGGCAGCGCCGCTGAGCTATCTCGCCGAGGTGTTGCCCGAGAAGATCCCTGCGCGCATCCGCCATGCGTTTGACTGGCGCGACAGGGCTGTTCTGGTCCGGGCGCCCGAGGCCGCCCCTGATGTCAGCCTCTGTATCGCTCAGACTGACCATGCGGTGCATCTGCAATGGTCCGTGCGAAGTGATTATGCCAGCGCCGCCGTGACGCAGGTGCTTGCGCAGGATTTCCTGCGGCATCTCGATACGGCGATCCGGTTGCAGGATTTCACCTTCCGCCCCTGACCTGCGACGCGGTCATGGCCGTCAGCTGAGCGTCAACGCGTCACGTCCCTGATCGCCTCCGCGCAGGCCATGATATTGCGCGATGACAGCCCCGCCATATTCGCCCGCCCATCGCCCAGCACATAAACGCCATGCGCGTCGCGCAGCGCAGTGATCTCTGCGGGGCTCAGCGGCAGGATCGAGAACATCCCCTGCGCGCTGCCCACGCCCGCGAAACGGTCCGAGCCCGTGGCCGCGCGCAGCGCATCCGCCAGCGCGCGGCGGTTGTCCTGTACCCGCGCGCGCATCGCGTCGAGCTCCGCCTGCCAGCTGCGGCGCAGGGACGGATCGCTCAGGATGGTGCTCACGACCCGGCCCCCGTGATCGGGCGGGAAGGCGAAAGCCTGCCGGTTCAGCCCCGCCAGCGTCGCCGCCAGCGTATCGCGCCTGTCGGGCGCCACGATGGCCATGGCGATGCCGACCCGTTCGCGATAGAGGCCGAAATTCTTCGAGCAACTCGCCGCGACCAGCACTTCCGGCAGCCGCGCCGCCAGATGCCGCAGCCCGCCCGCATCCGCGTCGAGCCCTTCGCCAAAGCCCTGATAGGCCATGTCGATGAAGGGCACCGCGCCGCGCCGCTCCAGAAGCGCTGCCATGTCGGCCCAGTCCTGTGCGGCCAGATCGACACCTGTGGGGTTGTGGCAGCAGCCATGCAGCAAGACCACATCACCGGCGCTGACATGCTCCAGATCGGCGAACAGGCCGGCGCGGTCCAGCCCGCCGCTCTGCGTGTCGAGATAGCGATAGCTCTGCGCGTTCAGCCCCGCCGCGCGAATCAGCGGCAGGTGATTGGGCCAGGTCTGCGCGCTCACCCAGATGACGGCCTCGGGCCGGGCCGTGCGCACCAGTTCGCAAATCTGACGCACTGCCGAGGTCCCGCCCGGTGTGCCGACCGCCGCCACCCGCTCGGAGGGCACAGCCCCGCCCAAGAGGAGCGCTTCCATCTGCTCCAGAAACGCCCGGTCGCCTGCGAGCGCGAGATAGCTCTTGCTGTCCTGCGTCTCGACGATCTGCGCCTCTGCCGCTTTCACGGCGGCCATGACCGGCGTGCGCCCGTCTTCGGTGCGGTAGACGCCCACGCCAAGGTCGATCTTGCCTTCGCGCGGGTCCGCCGCATAGGCCTGCATCAGCGCGATGATCGCATCGAGTTTCGGGGCGGGCAGGGTTTCAAACATCAGGGGTCACTTTCCGGCAGGGGTCCAGTCGCGGGTCAGCACGCGGGCGCGCTCTTCGCGATGGGTCAGGGTGAAGCCGTGGCGCTGATATTGGATCAGCGCGCGCGGATGATCGAGCGTGCAGGTATTGACCTCAAGCCGTGAGACGCCCTCGACGGCCCAGGCTGTCAGGATTGCCGTGCGCAGCATCCACGACCCCAAGCCCCGGCCAACAGCGTCGGGCACGAGCCCGAAATAGGCCAGATTGCAGGTCTCGCCCGCGCGCCAGTCGAGCAGGAAAAACCCCTTGGGCCAGCCCTGATCAATCAGCGAATAGAGCGCCACGCGCGCATCCCCCAGCCAATCGGCAATGTCGGGGTCTTCCTGCGCATGGATGTCGGTCCAGGCGTAATCGCGCCCGACCGCGTCATAGAGCGCGCGGAAATACCAGACCGGCGGTTTCTCGGCCTTCAGGAGCGCGCCTGTCATCGCTGTGGGCGTCACTGGCCAGCCATAGCGGGGCCGCTCGGTCATCTCGAGGAAACTGACCGTATAGCTGACCTCTTCTCCGGCGCGACGGGTGGTCATCCGGTCTCGACCTTCAGATCGGGGAACTGCCCCCATTCGGCCCATGATCCGTCGTAGAGCGCATGCGCACGGTGGCCGAGGACCTCGAGCCCCAGACTGAGCACCGCCGCCGTCACCCCGGAGCCGCAGGTCGTGATGATCTGGCGGTCGAGATCGACACCCGCGCCCTCAAAGGCCGCGCGCAGCGCATCGCCGCGTTTCATCGTGCCATCGGTGTTCAGAAGCTGCATGAAGGGCAGGTTCAGCGCGCCGGGCATATGGCCCGCGCGCAAGCCCTCGCGCGGCTCGGGCAGCTCGCCCCGGAAACGGTCGGCCGGGCGCGCGTCAAGGATCTGCCAGTCGCGCAGCTTCACCGCCGCCGCGACCTGGCTCACATCCTTGACCATATGCGCCTGCCGCTGGACGGTGATATGGCGCTCGCGCAGCACGGGGGCGAGGTCTTCGACCGCGCGCCCCTCGGCCTGCCATTTGGGAAATCCCCCGTCGAGCACGGCCACATCCACCTTGCCCATCAGCCGGAACAGCCACCAGACGCGGGCCGCCGAAAACAGCCCCATCCCGTCATAGATCACCACCTGATGCCCGTCACCCACACCCATCGCCCGCATGCGCGACATGAATTTCTCGACCGGCGGGGCCATATGCGGCAGGGCGGAGCGGGTGTCGCTGATCTCGTCGATATCGAAGAAACGCGCATTGGGGATGTG
>PXDM01000275.1 GCA_003565055.1 Paracoccaceae bacterium | reverse complement strand
CTTGCGGAAGCTCAAACCGACCGGCCTCCGCTTCGAGATCACCGACGCAGCCACCACCGGCCTGCGGGTTCGTGTCGCCCCAACTGGTGAGATTTCCTTCGTCCTCAAGGCCCGTGGCGGTCCAGCCGCCTCGCCGATCACCGTCACGCTCGGGCGATACCCTGATCTTTCGCTCAAGCAGGCGCGTGCAGAGGCGACTCAGAAACGGCTCGACCTCAAGGCAGGGCGCGACCTGAATGCCGAGCGGCGCGCACGACGCGATGAAGCACGCGCGACCACGAATGCGCCGACATTGCGCGAACTTCTGCGCGAGTTCGAGCGCGAGTTCGGCAACACGAAGGTGGTCTGGGGGCCAGCAGGTCCGCGGACGCAGCGAAGTCAGGCTGGTCGGGTCGTCGAGAGTGTTTTCACCGCTCTGCTCGATCACAACGTCACAATGATCACCGAAAATGAGTTCGCTATTGCCCTCAGGTCGCACAGGCGGGTCAAGCCCTCGGTCGGGTCGTCCTCCAAGGCGAGTGGTCAAGCGTCACGAGCGAGGGCTTATCTCAGTCCTGTCCTCGACTGGGCGGCAGGCAGGAAAAGCTATGCCAAGATCGGTGCTTCGCGCATACCTCGTCTCGATGTCGTCGGCCTTGGCAATGTGCACGATCCTGCTTCTGACGATCCGATGATTACCGGCAAGCGCATAAGGGTGCTGACCCAGGATGAGTTACAAGCCGTGCTGCCACTTCTAAAGTATCCCGCGCCGAGGATAGGCAGTCTCCTTACCGAGGGCCACCTCGACTACCGCCCCATCGCGATGCGCTTCATTCTTCTGACGGCAGCGCGCTTGGACGAAGTCTGCGCAATGCGCTGGGGTGATCTAGATCGCAGAAATTCAGCGTGGAACAAGCCAAAGGTCAAGTCGACAAGGGGTGGGCCACGCAGTCAGTGCCTGCCCTTGTCAGGCGCAGCAATGGATCTTCTTCGTTCGTTGCCAGGATGGCAGGCGCATGATCCTGCCGATTTCGTTTTTCCAAACAGCACGGGCAAAGGACCTCTCGGTAATTGGAACAGGTTCCAGCAGGCACTTAACGCTGCTACCGGAACGCACGACTGGCATCGACATGATCTCCGTCGGACAGCTGCAACACTTATGCATAGTCTCAAGGTGCCGGTATCGACCATTGAGCACATCCTCGCACACACACAGCCATTCAAGGCCGAAAATGCGGGCGGCGCGGCGTCACACTACCTCCAGCTGACCCAGATCATGACCAACAGCCGTGACCCGCAAGAGGAAGCGCTCTCAATTCTCGCGGATGTGTTGGAGCGGATCGAAACTGGGACAGTGTAACCTTGCGGGCCGCACTGGCGCTTCCCGGCGGCCCGGCAGGCAGATGAGCAGGTCGGCTCATATTCGCAAGGGAGCCAGCTTGCTGACATGAGCCGTCATTTTGTCAGCGTGCTTTTTGGAAACCGGTCGCGATACCCGGTCGGTCCGGTGTATTTGCTGCCTCTCCTACTCCTGTCGCCATGCACGCAAGCACTGCGCTCAGAGCGTCACCGGCGAGTTTCTCATGTAGATCGGCACTTCCAGCCAGAGACGACCATCGAGCGCAAGATTCATTTTAAGCGCCGCTGAGGGCATGCCACCCTTGGCAGCAACCAAGAGCCAAAGCTTCGGGAGGAGCCCTCAGGGACTCTTAAAATCGCCCTGACGAGTCAATCTAATGCCGGGGGTCACTCACGTCAGGCGCGATGCGTGTCAGCACCCTGCGCGCGCTAGGTTTCGGCTTCCTAAGTGGTCTGGCCGGACATAACGTCGGACCTAAGCGGAAATCCTCAGCGCAAAAAGACGGCCCTCGGCATAGGCTTAGCAACAAAACAGAACCATAAAGCTCAAAAATAAATCAACTAGGTTTCAGATCCGGCTCTTTGGTATCCAGATTTCATGTGTCTGTCCTTGGAAAGAACGCTGTTGGAGCTGGTCGCACACATATCTCAAGAGTGCTCTGCGCACGCCCCGGACCACGAGGAGGATTTCACCATTCCTCTCATGGATGTGCGGACCCCATTCCTGGATCATGGTAGACCGGATGTCATGCGGCAGTGCCTCGGAAAGCATGAAAACAGCATCCACTCTTTCATGCCAGGGATGATCGAGTTCATCGGACACATATTGATCAGCGTTCTCACCTTCGATCCCGGCAACGCGCGTCGGGACGATATCGTAAAAGGATGGTCCATCCGCAGCTTGCCGATCTTCAGCAGGAGGGGACAGCCAGTCGACATGGCCTCTGAAGTGAATGCGGTGTGTCGTCTCGATCAGGCTGTGCGGGGAGAACCACATGGGGTGGGGGCCTGACTTTGCGTGGTAATCAAGCAGGACGGCCCTGCGCGTGGCCTGCGCACGGTAGAGCGCCTGGAAGATATCCGGATCACAGGGCGCGGTCGTTAAATCCGCAAGCCGCGTCACATTCGAGGCTGCAAGGTCACCATCGAAGCACGCCGCCATGCCAGGCAAAATATCGAGCAAGGCTCTTGGCGACCCAAGTCCTTGGGGGAGTTCTTCCGACGCAAGGGTCGATGTGCAAAGCTGCAAAGAGCCATGCGGCTCTGTCAGGGCCAGGTGCTGACGCGCCCAGGGCATGATTTTCCGGCTCGCATGTTCGCGAGACACGTCGAGGATGCGCGCGAGTCGCGCCGGCGACACCCCCCCCTCCCACCAGGCGAGATAAGTTGCGGCAATTTTCTCTGAATACTTCAGCTTCATGAAGTTGCATCTTTCCACCTTTATGATGTGACATAATGCTATACCATACCATATTGTATGATCAATTTTGCTGCGCTAGCCTGACCCTGTAAAAATCGAGGAGGCGCGGATGAGGATCAAGCTCGACACTCGGAGATCGCTGCAGCGGGCGATGTATGCGGACAGTATCAATGCTGCCCTTGTCGCCGGACTTGTCGCCGCGGGCGCCAGATCGGAAGATGTGGTCGGCATATCCGCCCGACCCTGGACATTCGGCATCGAAGGGCGGTCCGATCGCAGGAATGCCACTGTCATCCACAGCGTGACCGTATCGACACCCGACCCCGAACTCGGCGAGGTTCTCGCGCGCATCAAGCCCGACGAGGTTCGCTGCGCTTCCGATAACGGCGATACCCTCTATTTCGGGGCCGCGCGCCGCGAGATGATCGATACAGCCAATGCGAAAAACCCCGAGCTGATGGTCGCATTCGCCTCGCCTTTCGCCCTGCCCTTCCGGAAGCAGGACCGCGACATCAAGCTCTATGCGGATGCTCTCGATGATGTCGATCTCGATGCCGCATTGCGTGCGGGTCTGGAGCGGCGCGCAGGGCGCAATCTCGACGTCTCTTTCCACATCGACCCCCTGTCCCGGAAGACCGATGTCACGAAGCGGGTCGTCCCGCTGCGAAAATCTCCGCGCGGGACAATCTATCTTCCGGCCTTCTCGGTCCCCATGACCTTCCGCGGCAAGCCGGAGGATGTCGCCTTTGCCTTCCTTGCGGGGCTCGGATCAAAGACCCGCGCGGGCTTTGGTTGCCCGATTTTCATGAAGTGAGGACCAGATGATCGAGATATCGAGAACCCTCTTTGCGTCCTTCCTCGAGAATGTCGTGACAACCCATGTCTTCTCGGATGCTGAGCGCAACCACGGGACGGGGCCACTGACCGAACCTGCCGCGAAGGGCATTCAGGCCGGCAAGAGGATTGATGATCGCATCCCCTACCTGATGACCCTCTCAGGAAAAGGTGGCCATGTCGAAGGCCCCGACTTCGCAAGCCGCGCGCATTTCCGCAACGTCACGTTGCTCGACCATATCCTTTCTGTCGCTCGGGGTGCCGCCCTTTTTGCGGAGATCGACCTCAAGGCGGCAGGGCAGACCGAAGGGCTTGCTCCTCGCCTGGCGATTCTGATCGCCACCGGCTTTCTGCATGATGCCGACAAGATGCTCGGCCTGTCCCGGCAGGATAATCTGACTGGCGAGGCGGTTGACGGCCTGATGCAGCGTTACGGCGTTTCCTCCTGGCTGAAGGCGCAGGGCGTCGGGATCTCCGCTGCGGATCTGCTGTCGATGATCAATGCGGTCGAGATGACCCGCTCCGACCTGATCAAGCCGGGCGGGCGGCTAATCTCGGCGCGGGAGAAGGCAGATGCTGGCTATGTCCGCCTTGCGGATCGCCTTGATGGCCTCTTCCTCGACAGCCGCAAGTCACTCGACGATCTGATCGAGGCGATCAAGTCCTTTGGTGGCTTTCGCAGTGATGCGTTCAAATCCGGCTGCCGCAAGATCCATATGCGCGCGCCGCATACCCCATTCCTTTTGTCGAATTTTCAGCTCGGTCTGTCCGCAGCGACACGCAGCTCCCATGGCATGCCGCCTCTGATCGAAATGCATCATGACGGCGAGTTCCTGGCCCTTATTCCGGCTACCGATGCGAAGAAGGTTATCGATGCGGCCATCACGGACGCGCTGCGACCGCTGAACCTGCCCATGCGGGTCGATATTAACCCGAAGGGCACGCGGGATCTCCTGGATGGCGCGGGTGATGTGCGTGACCTTATCGATGTCCTCGAAAAATCGTCGGCGGATTGTGCGAAAGCCCTGTTCGTCCATGTCGATCATCTTAGCGCAGAGGGATCCCTCCGCGACCAGATCGATGCGATGACAGCGAGTCTCGGCTTCCTGCCGGATTTCGGCGGTCTTGGGAAATTCGCAGGAAAGCACTACCAGCCCTGGTCCAGCAAAGGGCCGGTTGAAGAGGAACGCGGCTGGATCTTGCGGCACGCTGCTGCCATTGCAATCACGCTGGGATGCGCCGATCCCACCGACAAGGATCTGGCCAAAGCGACCCCCGGTTCGGAAACCCGTGAGACTGAGCTTCTGACCGTGCTGGCGCGGCACAATGTGGAAATTCCTGAATGGCTGATGCAGATCAGCAAACTCAGCCGTCAGAGCCTGCTGGCCATCCTGGCGGCCGGTCACGCTGCCAGCGAGCCGGGCCTCGAAGACGATCTCTTCCATCGCGATGGGCTACTGAACCTCTGGCTGCAGGGCGACGGCAAAGTGCGTCCGGGGCTTGTCGAAAAGATCGGAGATCCCGGCGCGGCCCTGTCGACGGCTGCGCGTGACTGGTTGCTTAGCCTGATCGACGGGACCTTCCGGCCGATCCCCGAAAATCTCGGTGAGGGGCGCTGCCATTTCACCAATAT
>PXDM01000077.1 GCA_003565055.1 Paracoccaceae bacterium | reverse complement strand
GCGCCGAGCTTCGGCATCCGCGCCAGCCGGTCGATCTTGGCCGGGTCACGCACCTGATTTGACACAAGAACATCCTTGATCCCGCCGCGCGCAAAGACTTCGGCCTCGCTCACCTTCTGGCAGCAGACCCCGCAAGCGCCGCCCAAAGATTCTTGCAGTTTTGCGACATCCACTGATTTGTGCATCTTGCCATGCACGCGGTGGCGCATCCCATGCGCCTTTGCATAATCGCCCATCTTCTTGATATTGCGCTCGAGTGCGTCAAGATCGAGGATCAGGCAGGGCGTCTGGATATCGGCCTCGTCCATCCCCGGCAGCGCGGGCACGTCATAGCCGACTTCAAGCTCGTCGAATCTGGTGGGTGCATTCATGTCGTCAACCTCCCGTTAACTCTTGATCCAGGGCAGCGTGTCGAGATCGACATTGCCGCCGGTGATGATGACGCCGACGCGCTTGCCGGCAAAAACCTCTGGGTTCTTCAGGATCGTGGCCAGCGGCACAGCACAGCTCGCCTCGATCACGATCTTCATGCGCTTCCATGTGAGCTTCATCGCCTCCACGATTTCATCTTCAGAGGCCGTCAGAATATCGGTCACATGGTTGCTCACGAAATGCCATGTCAGCTCCTTCAGCGGCACTTTCAACCCGTCCGCGACGGTCACTGGGGCGTCATCCGCAATGATGTGACCCGCCTTGAAACTGCGATAGGCGTCGTCCGCCTGCTCGGGCTCGGCAGCGTAGATCTTCACATCCGGCGCGATATTCGACAGCGTCAGGCACGTCCCCGACACCATACCGCCGCCGCCAATCGGCGCGATCACCGCGTCAAGCCCCGCGACCTGCTCCATCAACTCTTTGGAACACGTCCCCTGCCCGGAGATCACGCGCGGATCGTTGTAGGGATGGACAAACTCCGCCCCGGTCGCCGCCTGCACCTCGGCAAAAGCCGCCTCGCGCGAGCTCGTCGAGGGTTCGCATTCCGTGATGATCCCGCCATAGCCGCGCACGGCGTCTTTCTTGGCCTGCGGTGCGGTGCGGGGCATGACCACGTGGCAGGGAATACCGCGCCGTCCGGCCGCATAGCTCAACGACAAGGCATGATTGCCGCTCGAATGGGTCGCGACGCCCTTTTCGGCCATCTCATCGGACAGGCCGAAAACGGCATTTGAGGCCCCACGCACCTTGAACGCGCCCGCCTTCTGGAAGTTCTCGCATTTGAAAAACAGCTCCGCCCCCGTCAACGCGTTAAAATAGCTCGAGGTCAGAACCGGTGTGCGGTGGATATGGGGCGCGATCCGCGCATGGGCCGCGACCACGTCATCATAGCTCGGGATGGACATCTCGCTTGCGTCCTTCATGGCTTCCCACCTTTCATCTTTGTAAAAATATCCTGGGGGTCCGGGGGCAAAGCCCCCGGTTACGCCGCTGCCGCCAAAGCAACATTGCTCGATTGACGCAGATAGTCCTGCGCCGCCGCCACACCAGAGCCGAGCTTCACGTCCCAGCCCAGATCCGCCATGCACATCTCCGCTGTGGCCAGCCCCGAAAGCAGCATCACATCCGTCAGCATGCCCAGATGCCCGATACGGAAGACCTTTCCCGCGACCTCGCCCAGACCAACCCCGAAGGCCACACCATATTTCGACGCCGCCAGCTGCACCAGTTCCGTGCCATTGCAGCCCTGCGGCACAACCACGGCGGTCACAGTGTCGGAATAGAGATCCGGCGTCACGGCACAGGGCCGCATCCCCCAGGCCGCGACAGCGCGGCGGGTGGCTTCGGCCAGACGATGGTGGCGCGCATAGACATTGTCGAGCCCTTCTTCCTCCAGCATCTCGATGGCCTTGGCCAGACCCGCGATCAGCCCGACAGCGGGCGTGTAGGGATAACCGCCCGAGGCATAGGAGCTCAGCATGTCGCGGAAATCGAAGAAGGTGCGCGGCAAGCTCGCCTGTTCCATCGCACCGAGCGCTTTCGGCGACACCCCCAGCACCGCCAGACCCGCAGGCAGCATGAAGCCCTTTTGCGAGCCCGCGACCGCGATATCGACGCCCCAGCCCGCCATCTCGAAAGGCATGGAGCCGATCGAGGACACGCCATCGACGAAGAGCAGCGCGGGATGCCCGGCCGCATCGAGCGCGCGGCGAATACCTGCGATATCAGATTTCACGCCGGTCGCTGTCTCGTTATGCGTCGCCAGAACGGCCTTGATCTCGTGATTGATATCTGCCGAAAGCGCGGCCTCGAGCTCAGGCAGCGGCGCGCCTTGTCCCCAGGGCGTCTCGATGATCTGAACATCCAGCCCGTGGCGTTCGCAAAGGTCGATCCAGCGATGGCTGAACATCCCGAAGCGCGCGGTCAGCACTTTGTCGCCTGCGCTCAGCGTGTTGGACACAGCGGCCTCCCAACCGCCGGTCCCGGTCGAGGGCAGCAGAATCACCTCGCCCTCCGTCATCCCAAACACGCGCCGCACCCCTGCCACCGCGGGCTTAAAAATGCGTGCGAATTGCGGGCTGCGATGGTCGAGCGTGGGCACGTCGCAGGCTTTGCGAATCTCCTCCGGGATATTCGTCGGGCCAGGTATGAAAACAGGGTTTTGGGTAGGCATCGGCGGAACTCCTCCCTTGAGTGATCTCAGTGTATTGCCCGCATGAGGCGAGAGCAATTTTTTTGAAATTGTTTTTTACATGATGAAAAATGCAGGTTAGACTCTGTTCTGAAAGCGTTTTTCGTTTTTCAACTGGCGAAAGCTTTTTTCGCTGCACCGCAAAAAGGAGCCCCGATGCCCGAGACCCGGACCCGCGGTCGCCCCCGCGCCTTTCATGACAAGACCGAACAGAACACGGTCCAGTCGCTCGACCGGGCACTGGCCATTCTGGCTGTGCTGGCCGAAAGCAGCGGTCTCACGCTGACGGAACTGGCGCAGGCGGCCGGGCAATCGGCGGCGACGGTCTACCGGGTCCTGACGACCTTTCAGGCCCATGGCTTTGTCGAGCTCGAACCAGAGGCCCAGCGCTGGCATATCGGCGCGGGCGCGTTTCGGACCGGATCGGCCTTTTTGCGGCGCACGAAACTGGCCGACCGGGCGCGCGGGGCGATGGAAATGCTCATGCGCGAGAGCGGCGAGACCGCCAATCTCGGGGTCGAGGACAAGGGCGAAGTGCTGTTTCTGACGCAGGTGGAGACGCATGAGGCCATCCGCGCCTTCTTCCCGCCGGGCACGCGCAGCCCGATGCATGTCTCGGGCATCGGCAAGGCGCTGCTGGCGCATATGTCCGTGGCGAAGCTCGCGCGCTTCATGATGGAGCCTTTGCGCGGCTTCACAGCGGCGTCGCTGACCGAGAGCATTGCGCTGGAAACCGACCTGATCGAGACGCGTGCGCGCGGCTATGCCATTGATAATGAAGAGCGCACCGAGGGCATGCGCTGCATCGCCGCGCCCATTTTCGACGCGCAGGGCGCGGCTGTGGCGGGGCTCTCGATCTCTGGCCCGGTCTTCCGGCTGTCACTGGCCCGCGCCGAGGAGATGGGCGCATTGGTCAAGCGCGCTGCGCAAGGCGTGACCGAGGCGACAGGCGGGCGCGTGCCCTGAGCGCGTCTGCCGCCTTGCGCATCCGGGCTTGAAGCCGCAGAGTGACGGGCCAGATATGGGCTTTGATCAAGGATAGGCGCGTGAGCCATGCCGCATAACAACCTCAACCTTCCCACGGAACGCCCCGAGGTGCTGACCCGCCAGAAGCTCGAAGGCGGGCGGCGGTTTCGCATGGCCTCCCCCTTTCAGCCTGCGGGCGACCAGCCGACGGCGATTGCGGAACTGGTCGAAGGCGTGGTCGCGGGCGAGCAAAATCAGGTGCTTCTCGGCGCGACCGGCACCGGCAAGACCTATACGATGGCCAAGATCATCGAGGAGACCCAGCGCCCGGCGATCATCCTCGCGCCGAACAAGACACTCGCCGCGCAGCTTTATGGCGAATTCAAGGGCTTCTTTCCCGATAATGCTGTCGAATATTTCGTCAGCTATTACGACTATTACCAGCCCGAAGCCTATGTGCCGCGCTCCGATACCTTCATCGAGAAGGAAAGCCAGATCAACGAACAGATCGACCGGATGCGCCATTCCGCGACGCGGGCGCTTCTGGAGCGCGATGATGTGATCATCGTGGCCTCGGTGTCCTGCATCTACGGCATCGGCTCGGTCGAGACTTATTCGGCGATGACGCAGGATTTCAAGGTCGGGGAAAGCTATCAGCAGCGGCAGGTTCTGGCCGATATGGTCGCGCAACAATATCGGCGCAATGACGCGGCCTTTCAACGTGGCAGCTTCCGCGTGCGCGGCGATGTGATCGAAATCTGGCCCGCCCACCTGGAGGACCGCGCGTGGAAATTGTCGTTTTTTGGTGAGGAATTGGAGAAAATCACCGAGTTTGACCCCCTCACAGGTTCGAAAACTGACAGTTTCGAGCAGATCCGGATCTACGCCAACAGCCATTACGTGACGCCTCGCCCGACGATGCAGCAGGCGGTGAAGGGGATCAAATGGGAGCTGACGCAGCGGCTTGACCAGTTGATTGCCGAGGGCAAATTGCTGGAAGCGCAGCGGCTTGAGCAGCGGACGAAATTCGATCTGGAGATGCTGGAAGCTACGGGCGTCTGCAACGGGATCGAGAATTATTCGCGCTATCTGACTGGCCGCGCGCCGGGGGAGCCGCCGCCCACGCTGTTCGAATTCATCCCCGACAATGCGATTGTTTTCGCGGATGAAAGCCATGTCAGCGTGCCGCAGATCGGCGGCATGTATCGCGGCGACTACCGGCGCAAATTCACGCTGGCGGAACACGGGTTCCGGCTGCCCTCCTGCATGGACAATCGCCCGCTGAAATTCGAGGAATGGGACGCGATGCGCCCGCAATCGGTCTTTGTCTCCGCAACACCGGCGGCATGGGAGTTGGAGCAGACGGGCGGAGTGTTTACCGAACAGGTGATCCGCCCGACCGGGCTGATTGACCCGGAGGTGGAAATCCGGCCCGTTGCCATGCAGGTCGATGATCTGCTTGATGAAATCCGCAAGGTCGCAGCCAAGGATCTGCGTGTGCTCTGCACGGTTCTGACCAAGCGTATGGCCGAGGATCTGACCGAATATCTGCACGAACAGGGCATCCGCGTGCGCTATATGCACAGCGATATCGACACGATCGAACGCATCGAGATCCTGCGCGATCTGCGGCT
>PXDM01000103.1 GCA_003565055.1 Paracoccaceae bacterium | reverse complement strand
CTCGGCGTCGAAGCGCACGCCGTCGACACGCGGCAGAGTGGCGGTGAACTGCGCTTCCTGCTGGTCGAGGCCTTCGGGGCAGGCCATCATGGTCATGGCGAGCCGCCCGAAGGTCAGGATGCCGCCATGGCGGCTGTAGCTGCCGATCAGCCGGTTGCAGCCGACCGTGGCGCTCACGCGGCCATCGGGGAAAAAGACAAGCTCGGTGCGCGAGGGAAAGAGCGTCGGAGCGTCTTCAATCGTGCGGATCTTCCAGACACCGGAGGTCAGATCCGTCTCGGGCCGCAGGATCTGGCATTCGGACAGTTCCGCCCCGTCGATGGTCACCAGCGCATTGTCTTCGCGCAGATGCACCGAGGTCGCGGCATTGTCAGGGTCCACGTAGCGCGCGCCGGAGCCGCTGGTCCGGGCCTCCAGCGTGAGGAGTTGCTCATTGATGCGCAGCCGAAGCGTGTCGGGGAGCATGCCGATTTCGAGAAGCGTATTGCCACAGGACAGAAGCGCCGCGGCCCCCATATGCGGCAGGCGCAGCGCCCGGATCGTGCCCAGCGACAGATCGTCTGTGCCCGCCGGGATCAGCGCGGGCTCGCTCAGCCAGAACATGCCCTCGCCCGCGCTCAGCCCCACGCGCAGCACCAGATCCATGTCTTGCGGCGCTTCAATCTCGAAGGCAAACGGGCTCTGGCGGCCTTCGGTGATCTCGCGCAGATCGACCAGACCCATATCGCGCGCGTCGCTCAGATCGACGATCATCACAGTGTCATCGGGCAGCGCCATACGCTCCAGGACCATGATATCACCGGAGAGGGTTCGCATGTCTTCGGCCTTGGCCGTCAGCGGTAAGAAGGGCAAGAGCAGGAACAGGGCAGGCAGCAGGCGCAAATCAGGGATCCTTTCAAAAGTGTTTGGAACGATATTGGCAGAACTCCGCGACACGCGCCAGCCACGCGGCGCAACTCTGGCGTGAGTTTAGCCGAAATCGAGTGACTTCTGCATGACATCTGCGGCAAGCTGGCGGGTGATGGGCGCTTTGCGGGCCAACGACTCGGCGTCGAGAGCCGCGACAATGCGCTGGGCTGCGTCAAGCGAGCGCTCCATGCGCGGCAGCAGAAAGGGGATCAGGTTCTCGGACACGGCCACTTGCCGGTCGGCAAAGAGCTTGGCCAGTACCCCGGCGAGCAGCGTGTCATCCGGGGCCGCGAGCGCCACATGCGGCGCGGCTTGCAGGCGTGAAAGCAGATCTGGCAGGGCAATGCCCCAATCGCGCACAGGCGTGCGGGCCGCGAGCAGAAGCTGGCCCCGGCGCTCCGCGAGCATGTTATGGAGATGGAACAGCGCCGTTTCGGCCCGCGCATCGCCTGCCACGCGCGCCGCCGCGTCAATCGCGACGGCCCCGTGCTTGGCGAGCGTTTCGAGATCGGCTTGCGCCAGCGCTTCCGGGGCGATCCGGGCGGCCTGGCGCTGATCTGCCCAAATATGCAGCAGATGCGTCTTGCCCGCGCCGGCTGGCCCGGTGAGAACCAGCTTGCCCGCAGGCCAGTCAGCCGTCTCGATCAGCGCCATGGCCTGCGCGTTGCACGGCGCGGTCACGAAACGCGCGCGGCTGTGATCTGTCGGCAAGTCCATCGGCATAGGCATCTGCCGGGGGCGACGCATCACGGCTTGCGCTCCTCGGGGGGGCTCGGGTCATAGAGCGTGCTCTGGAGATACTGCGCCATGCCAAAGCGCACCAGCACCCCGACCGAGGCCGCGACCGGCACAGCGATCAGCATGCCGGTGAAGCCAAAGAGCATCCCGAAGACCGAAACCGCGAAAAGCAGCCAGACCGGATGCAGCCGCACGGAATTGCCGACGATGCGCGGGACCAGAACATTGCCTTCGAGCACTTGCCCGACGGCGAAAATCACCACGACCAGACCGATGCTCGCAGGCATGCCCCAGAATTGCCAGAGTGCCACGCCAATCGCCAAGACACCGCCGATGATCGCGCCGATATAGGGAATGAAGGAGATCAGTCCCGCAACGACCCCGATCGCAAGGCCGAATTGCAGCCCCACCAGCCCCAGCGTCGTCGCGTAATAGGCCGCAAGGATCAGGCAGACGGTGACCTGTCCGCGCACGAAGCCCGCAATGGTGACGTCGATCTCGGAGGCAAGGCCCCGGATCACCGGCGCATGTGGGCGCGGCAGCAGGTCATCGACCCCGGCAACGAAACGCGGCCAGTCCAGCAGCAGATAGAACGCCACGACCGGGGTGATGATCAGAAACACCATCATGCTGACCAATCCCGAGACCGAGCGCCAGACCCCCTCGGCGAGCACGGCCCCGCGCTCGCTGATCGCCTCGCCGAGATTGGCGAGCGAGGCTTTCAGCGCTTCTTCGAGCCGCGCGAGTTCGGAGAAGCGGAAGGTCAGCCGGTTATAGAGATCCGTCAGCAGCTCCGGTGCGGCTTGCGAGAATTGCAGCGCCTGCCCGATCACGGCAGGCACAAGCAACAACAGGCCGAGCGAGATCGCACCCAGCGCGCCGAGCATGATCACACTCACCGCGATGGCGCGCGGCAGGCCCCGGTCCATGAGCCGCGTGACCATCGGGTTGAGGAAATAGGCAATCGCGGCCCCAGTGATGAAAGGCGCGAGCGCGGGGCCGAGCAGCCACAGGAGTGCGACCAGCACCAGCGCGGCGATGGCCCAGTAGCGGAGTTGCACGTTCGGCGCGGGGGCCATCTTGTCGCCTTTCACTGCCAATGGCCAGGATGGGCCGGGGCTTGTCGGGGGCTCAGAGCTTCATATGCCGCGCGCGCGCGCCGCGTTCAATGGCTGCCGCATGCAGCCTGTCGATGCGCAGTTCATGGCGAATTTCTTCGAGCAGGCGCAATTCGCTCTGATCAAGCCTGCCATCCGCCGCCGCGATGTCGCAGGCCAGCGCATAGGCGGTTTCCGCCAGCCGCTCCGGCAGGCTGTCGCGCACCAGCCCGAAGAGCGCGTCGAGCCCGTCTTCTTCCTCGAAGAGATCAAAGACCGTCTGCGCGACGGTCTTGATGCGGTCGGCATCGTAATCGCCGAAGACCGGCAGGTGATTGACCAGCGTCTGGATCGCCACCAGTTCTGCCGTGCGCAATTCCAGATCCGCCGCCGAGACCGCGATCATGATCGCGACCAGACTATCCTGCGCTGACAGAGAATTGGGGGGTGGCACCATGGCGAGCGTCCTCATTAGCGTTTGCGTGCCAGATTATTGACGCGGGCGGGCAGGGGCAATAGGAAGCGGGTCTGCAACATGACCCCCACAGAGAAGTGACCTTTCCCCATGTCCAGCTTGCGCGACGCGGCCCTCAGTTCAAAAGCCTGGCCCTTTGAAGAGGCCCGCAAATTGCTCGCGCGCTACAAGGGCAAGCCGCCGGAAAAGGGCTATGTGCTGTTCGAGACGGGCTATGGTCCCTCCGGCCTGCCCCATATCGGCACCTTCGGCGAGGTCGCGCGCACGACGATGATCCGCCGCGCCTTTGAGGCGATCAGCGACATCCCGACGCGGCTGATCTGCTTCTCGGATGATGTGGACGGCATGCGCAAAGTGCCCGAGAATGTGCCCGACCCCGAGGCGCTTGCGGCGCATCTGCAAAAACCGCTGACCTCGGTGCCCGACCCGTTCGGCACGCATGAGAGCTTCGGGCATCACAACAACGCCCGTCTGCGGGCGTTTCTCGACACCTTCGGGTTTGAATACGAGTTCATCTCGGCCACGGAGTTCTACAAATCCGGCCAGTTCGACCCGGTTCTGTTGCGTGCGGCGGAACGGTATGACGATGTCATGGCCGTGATGCTGAAGTCGCTGCGCGAAGAGCGCCAGCAGAGCTATTCGATCTTCCTGCCGATCCACCCCGAAACCGGCCGCGTGCTTTATGTGCCGATGAAACATGTGGACGGGGCCAAGGGCGAGATCACGTTTGACGATGAGGACGGGCGCGAATGGACGTTGCCGGTCACGGGCGGCAATGTGAAGCTGCAATGGAAGCCCGATTTCGGCGCGCGCTGGGCCGCGCTCGACGTCGATTTCGAGATGTATGGCAAGGATCACTCGACCAACACGCCGATCTATGACCGCATCTGCGAGATCCTTGGCGGGCGCAAGCCCGAGCATATGGTATATGAGCTGTTCCTTGACGAGAATGGCGAGAAGATCAGCAAGTCGAAGGGCAACGGGCTGACCATCGACGAATGGCTGACCTATGCCTCAACCGAGAGCCTGAGCTATTACATGTTCCTCAAGCCGCGCACGGCCAAGCGGCTGAGCTGGGATGTGATCCCGAAAGCAGTGGATGAATATCACCAGCAACTGCGCGCCTATCCTGATCAGACGCCGGAGCAACAGGTCGCAAACCCGGTCTGGCATATCCATCGCGGCCAGCCCCCGGCGAGCGGCATGGTGGTGGGCTTTGCGCTGCTGCTGAACCTCGTGTCGGTCGCGCGGGCCGAAGACAAGGCCACGCTCTGGGGCTTCATCCGCCAATATGCCCCCGATGCCGCGCCCGAGACCCATCCCGATCTCGATCAGGCGGCGGGCTTTGCGGTGCGCTATTTCCACGATTTCGTGGCGCCGATGCTGATCTACCGCGCCCCGACGCAGCCCGAGCGCGCGGCGCTCGAAGACCTGGCCGCGCGGTTGCGTGCGATTGCCGAGACGGGGGCGGTGCCTGCGGATTATGCGGCCGAGTTCGACAGCCTTGGCGATGAGCTCTTCATGTCGGTGGTGCGCGACACGGGAAAGGCGCATGGCTATGAGGGGCTGCGCGACTGGTTCAAGGTGCTCTATGAGGTGCTTCTGGGCGCATCACAGGGGCCGCGCTGGGGCAGTTTCATCGCCCTCTATGGCGCGGCAGAGACAGTCGCGCTGATCGAGAAGGGCCTTGCGGGCAAGCTCGGGCGCTGAGCGGCCCGCGCGGGCTCAAAGCTCGACCGGCTGGAGCAGCTCGATGCCGGGCAGGGCGCTGATCGTGTCACAGTCCTGCTCATAGAGCTCAGTCAGGATATCGACCCGCGCCTCATCCCAATCGGTGGCATTGAGATCAATTTCGAGCTTGGTGTCATCGCAGAATTTATCGAGAAACGCAGCGATGACCTGTTGGCGATGATCTTCGTCCACAGGCGGGGCCTCGCGGAAAT
>PXDM01000373.1 GCA_003565055.1 Paracoccaceae bacterium | reverse complement strand
GTGCGCGAGCCCCTGCCCATTGTCGGCGCGAACCAGACGCTGCTGTTGCACACGGAAGAGATCACCCCGCAGATCCGCAGCTCTGTCGCGATTGATGGCAGCTACCGGGTCGAGTTGACGGTCGAACATGACGCCGCGCAGGCTCCGCAGCTTGCCTTGCGTCCGGTGGATGGGCAGGCGGTCATGCTCGACATCGGCACGGACAGCGCCGGGGCGATTTCGGCGACCGGGCAACTGACCCGTCCGGGCCGCTGGGAGCTGGTTCTGACCGAAGGGGCGACGCGCGAATCCAAGCCCTTCATCGTGCGTGAGTGACGCTCACGCTCCGCTCTTTGCTTCCGTCGAAAATGAAAAACGATTTCATCAGGCGAAAAAAGAATCGCGTGACATCCGTGAAACATCCCAAAAACATGAAAGGGTTTTTCAGCCTGTGAAAAACCCCATTCAATGCATTGATCTGACGTGATATTTCAGACCGGATTTATTGCGTATGCGCCCGTGCGCGCTCGATGGCGGGGTTGATGCGGTTGGCGATCACATCGCGCGTGATCGGCCCTGCAAAGCGCAGCATGACTGTGCCATCACCCGCCACAACATAGGTTTCCGGCACCCCATAAAGGCCCCAGTCCAGTCCCATGCGGCCGGGCAGATCGGCGACCAGACCGGCGAAGGGATTGCCCAATTCATCAAGGAAATCAAGGGCTCGGTCCGGTTGATCGCGATAGTTGACCCCGAAAACCGGGACATCCTGCGCCAGTTCCTCCAAGAGCGGATGCTCTGCCCTGCACGGCGCGCACCAGGACGCCCAGTAATTGACCAGCGTCACTTCTCCGCTCCGCAGCGCGTCATCATCAAAGGTGTCCTTGTCCCCAAGCTGCGTCACCACCACCCCCGGCGCCTGCTGCCCCTCGCGCGCGGAGGGCAAACTGTCGCGGTCTTCGCGCATGTTCCCGAACCAGAACAGCGCGGCCAGCGCCACGAAAAGTGCGGGTGGCAGGAACATCAACGGCTTGAATTTACCCATTTTTTCCTCGGCGAGTTTCGATTTCTTCCAACTGGCGGCGCGACCTGCGCGCGCGCACCCAATAGAGCAGCGCGAGCCCCACGATAAGCCCCAGCGAGACGCCATAGGCCAGCGTTACCTCCAGCGCGTAGCGACCAAGATCGGGCATCATGCCATCCGCTCCCGCGCCACCAGCGCCTTCATGCGTCGCGCCCGGATTTCAGTCCGCGTGCCCGCCAGCACAAGGGCCAGAAAGATCAGTCCGAATCCGGTCATCGAGACATAGAGCGGCGCCTTGTAGGTCCAATCCATCCGCGTACCCGGCGCAACCGACAAGGACGCCCCCTGATGCAAGCCCTGATTCCAGAAGATCGCCGCATAGCGCGACAGCACGGCGAAAACCGAGCCGACGAGGCAGAGGACGGCGGTCAGGTCCGCGCCTGTATCCGGGTCCTCAATGGCCGACCAGAGTGCGATATAGCCCAGATAGAACAGGAACAGGATCAGGAAGGAGGTCAGTCGCGGATCCCAGGCCCACCATGTCCCCCACATCGGCTGACCCCAGACCGCCCCCGTGATCAGCCCGATCAGGGTCATCACCAAACCGACCGGGGCGGCGGCCTTGGCGGCCAGTGCGCTGACGTGATGACGTCGGATCAGCCAGACCAGCGAGGCGACCAGCATCATCACCCAGGCATTGATCGCCATCATCGCCGCAGGCACATGCAGGAAGATGATCTTGACCGTTGAGCCCTGACGGAAATCATCCGGCGTGAAGAAAAACCCCCAGATGAGCCCTGTGGCCGTCACAACCACAGCCGCCACGGCCACAGCTGGCAAGAGCCAATCCGTGGTGCGCATGAATTTCAGCGGGTTCGCGTATTCCCAGACAGATGCCATGTGCTTCAACTATCATCCCATGAGGGGGCTGCAAGCCAGCCCGGTTGCGTTTCACCGAAGATTTATCCGCAAGACCAGCGCGGATGCAAAGGGCAGGATCGCGACCGACCCCGCCGTGATCCCTGCCAGAAGCGCCAACGGCGTGCCGACACTGAGCCCCATCGCGCCGCGACTGACCACCTCCGCGCCGAAGATCAGTGTCGGAATATAGAGCGGCAGGACCAGAAGCGACAGCAATAATCCGCCGCGCTTCAGACCCACAGTCAGCGCCGCCCCGAAGGTGCCGATCACCGACAGCGCCGGGGTGCCCAGCATGAGCGACAGGATCAGCCAGAGATAGGCCTCTGCGGGCAGGAACAACAGCAGGCCCAGCACCGGCGAGATCAGCACCAGCGGCAGGCTCGTCGTCAGCCAATGCGCCAGCGCCTTGATCGTGACGACCGCTTCCAGAGGCACCGGGGCCGTGGCCAGCAGATCGAGCGAGCCATCCTCGAAATCGAGCGCGAAGATGCGGTCGAGTGACAAGAGGCAGGCCAGAAGCGCCCCGACCCAGAGGATGCCGGGCGCGATCAGCGACAGGGTCGCAGGCTCTGGCCCGACGCCCAGCGGCACCAGCACGGCCATGATCAGGAAAAACGCAAGCCCCAGCCCGAAGCCGCCGCCCGCACGCAAGGCGAGGCGCAGATCGCGGGTCAGCAGCGCGATCACAGGAAGGCCTCGTCGAAATCACCGGACCCCAGTGCGGGCAGTTGCGCCTTGAAGGGCGTGAGGTCCAGCAGCTCCGCTTCCGGCAGGCCGAGGTCGATATGCGTCGCAATCAGCGCCATGCCGCCGCGCGCCAGATGATCGCGCACGACGCCCCCGAACAGCGCGACCGAGGCCATGTCGAGCGACACGGTCGGCTCATCGAGCACCCAGACAGGCCGCCCTGTGACCATCAACCGCGCAAGCCCCAGCCGCCGTTTCTGCCCGGCCGAGAGGTTCTGCGCCGCACGATCTGCGAGCGCGGCCAGGTTCATGCGCTCCAGCGCGGTCTCGATCTCCGTCGTCCCGTAGATCGCGGCCCAGAAGCGCAGATTCTCCGCGACGCTGAGTGTGGCCTTGATCCCGTCAGCATGGGCAGCGTAGGCGATGGCGTCGGGCGCGGCCTCGATCTCGCCCGCAAGCGCGGGCTGCAGACCGGCGACACAACGCAGGAGCGTGGTCTTGCCGCAGCCATTTGGACCGCGCAGCACCAGCGCCGCGCCGGGGCGCAAGTTGAAACTCACGCCTTCGAGCAAGGGCACACCGCCGCGCGCACAAGCGAGAGCGGTCACGACAAGGCTCATGCCACGGATCCAAACACTTGCATTTTCTTGCCAGAAATACTCATTGGCCGCCCTCAGCCAACCGGGAGCAGCGCCACGGCGACGCGCCGCGCCTCGGACAACAGGACGTTATAGGTCCGGCACGCTGCCGTGCTGTCCATCGCCTCGACGCCCAGGCCCGCCTCTTCCAATGCGGCGCGCAGGTCCTGCGGGATATGGGCGATCTGCCCGCCCGTTCCGATCAGCAGCACATCCACGCGCCCCGCGAGCGCCAGAAGCGCCGCATGATCCGCGTAGCCGCCCCAGGGCAGCACCTGACCGGGCACGAAGATCACAGGTGCGGGATGCGCTTGCCCTCCGAGGCGAAAGAAATCGGGGCCGTAGCCCTCAATGGGCTGCCGCGATCCGAAATCAATCTCCGAGAGGTGCATCTCAGCTTTCCTTCACACCGAATTGCGTGCCGGCCGTATCGCCGGAATTCTTCGACCAGTCGCGCTTGACCCCCAGCCGCAACAGCACCGCCGAGGCCACGAAAACCGAGGAATAGGTCCCCACGATCACGCCCCAGATCATCGCGAAGACGAAGCCCCGGATCACGTCCCCGCCCAGGATAAACAGTGCCAGAAGCGCCAGCAGTGTGGTCACAGAGGTCATGACCGTGCGCGAGAGGGTTTCATTGATCGAGAGCGTGAGCACCTCTTTCAGCGGGCGTTTCTTGTATTTGATCAGGTTCTCGCGCACCCGGTCGAAGACCACGACCGTATCGTTGAGCGAATAGCCGACGATGGTCAGCAGCGCCGCGATGATCGCCAGATCGAAACGGATTTGCAGGATGCTGAAAATGCCGATGGTGAGCACCACGTCATGCACCAGTGCCGCCACAGCGCCCACCGAGAACTGCCACTCAAAACGCAGCCAGATGTAGAACAGCACCGCTGCGAGCGCCAGAACGATGGAGATGACCGCCGAGCGGATCAACTCGCCCGAGACTTTGGGGCCGACGGATTCGACCGCGGCGAAGGTCAGGGTCGGATCAACGGCGACGAGCGCTTCACGCACCGCGTTAATCTGTTCAGTGGTGATCGCTTCCGTGCCCTCCTGCGCCTGAATGCGGACACTGGCCACATTGCGATCCGGGCCGAAGGACGGGTCGAAGACTTCGGTGATCGCGACATCCCCGAAATCGAGCGGAAGGATGGCCGCGCGGTAGGCGCCCACATCGACGGGCGCCTGCGCCTCGGTCCGGATCGAGGTGCCGCCCCGGAAGTCGATCCCGAAATTCAGCCCCATGATGAAAAACACCACGATGGAGAGCACCATCGCGATCATCGAGGCGCCGAAGGTCGTCTTCCAATGGCGGAAGAAATCAATCGCCGTGTCTTGCGGAACAAGTTTAAGTCTCATGCGCAACCCCCTCAGATCACGAGTGTTTTCGGGCGCGCGCGCTCGAAATACATGACCATCATCAAGCGCGTGACCAAGAGTGCTGTGAAGACCGAGGTGATGATCCCGAGCCCCAGCGTGACGGCAAAGCCGCGCACGGGCCCGGAGCCCATTGCAAACAGGATCAGCGCGGTGATGAAGGTGGTGATATTGGCATCCAGAATGGCCGAGAGCGCTTTTTCATAGCCGCGCTCAATGGCGCGCGCAGGCCCCTTCGCGCTGCGCATCTCCTCGCGTATGCGCTCGAAGATGAGCACGGTCGCATCAACCGCCATGCCGATGGTCAGCACGATCCCGGCGATGCCCGGCAGGGTCAGCGTGGCCCCGATCAGCGACAGAAGCGCGAAGATCATCGAGACATTGAGGATCAGCGCGATATTGGCGATCACGCCGAAAATGCCGTAGCTCGCCAGCATGAAGCCCAGCACGGCGATCATCGCGACAATCGCAGCGATCCGGCCTGCGTCGATGCTGTCCTGCCCCAGCTCCGGCCCGACGGTGCGCTCCTCGAGAAAGATCATCTCGGCCGGCAGCGCGCCGGATCGGAGCAGCACCGCCAGACGGGTCGACTCCTCCACCGTGAAGCGCCCGGTGATGATGCCCGAGCCGCCGGGGAT
>PXDM01000147.1 GCA_003565055.1 Paracoccaceae bacterium | reverse complement strand
CTCTTCGTCCAGCCCATCCGCGTCGAGCTGGTGATGCAGGCGGTAGCTGGCCGCGGGCAGTTTCGCCCGCGCGCCGCCCAGCCGGAAGCGCTCGGCGGCGCGCTCCTGCGCCGTGCCGCGTCCGACAGCGGCGAGGCTCAGTCGGCCATCGGCATCGGGCGCGAGCAGGATCTGGCCCGCACTGGCCTTGAAGCCCACACTCTCGCTCCATGCGCGGATCCGCTTGGGCTGCATGTCGGTCCAGGCATCAAGGTTTTCGGCATCGACCAGATGCAGATCGACAGCGGCGCTGGTCTCGGGGATGAAAGGAGCGTCATCGGTCATGCGGCACCTCTGATCTGGCGTGCCCCGCCAGATCATCCCGCGCAGGTCGGCGGGGTCCGGGAGGCAGTGTGGCAAATTGCACGGCGACCTTCCGGGCGGTGAAAGGGGTGCGTTCAGACATCAGGCAACATGGAGGAGTGATGCTCGATGATCTTCCAGCCATCGCCATCCTTGCGATAAACGAAGGTAAAGCGCGCCATGACGATGCTTTCCACACCGTCGATTGTGGTGAAGAACTTGTAGATGCCGGAATTCGTCGCGATCGGCTCATGGATGCGGATGGTTTGTTGCAAGACCTCCGCGCGCGGCCGGAGTTTCAGGAACTGCGTGAAATAATCCGCCATGGCTGCATGGCTCTGGCGGATTTCCTTGGACAGAGTCGGCAGCAGCACAGCATCTTCAGCATAACAAGCCACGACCTGTGCAGGGTCGCCCGTCTGCAGTGCTGCGTTCCATTCCGGGATCAAGCGGGCGATATCTTCGCGCTCAGTTGTGTGGTCTGTCATGGCCTTTGCCTCTTTTCGTTTTTGCCTGATGCGTCGGGGAGATTATGGTCAATCCTGACCAATGACCAGAGGCCAGTCTGCAATCAGATGACGCGGAAAGAGAATGATGCGGCACACGCCCCGATTTGCCCGCTCTGCCAGCGGCCCATTCCGCCCGGCGTGCCCCAGAGCCTGCACCACCTGATCCCGAAGCTGCGCGGCGGCAAGGGCGGGCCTGTGGTGCTCTTGCATCATATCTGCCACCGCGAAATTCATGCGACGCTGAGCGAGGCGGAACTGGCGCGCAGCTTTTGCACGATTGAGGCGTTGCGCGCGCATCCGCGACTGGCACGGTTTATCGCCTGGGTGGCGCGCAGGCCGCCGGAATTTGCGTCAAAAGTGCCGGGTCGCCGCCGTGCCCGGCGCAGCCGCTAGGGGAATTTTAAGACCTCTGTGACAGGGTTGCACAAGCTGGGCAGCGTGGCTGTCGATGGGTAATCCGGGCGGTGAGGGATGAATGAAATCGGCCAAACACTCAAGCGCAGTGTCGCAGAGCGTCAGGCGCGTGTCGGGATCGTAGCCAATCCGAAATCAGTCAGCATGCCCCGGCATGCGCCGCGCGATGTCTGGACCAGGTGGCCGAAGTTGCGCTCCAGTCGCAGGCAGGGGGCCAGCCCAGGCGCGGCCATGCCTGCAGAGCCGCCCCCCGATCCGGTTCTGTCGGGCGAGGCGTTGAAGGATTTTGCCCGTGAGTTGCGCGCAGGCGCTCTGGCGCAGGAAGAGGGTCAGGGGCGGGGGCGCGCGTTTTCCGAGCGGTTGGACGCGCTGCGGGAGTTGCGGACAGGGCATTTGTTGCGACGGCTGGGTTTGCTTTTGGTGATTGCCGCCATCGTCTGGGGCGCGCTGTCATTGACCTGAGGGTGAGCACTGGTGCCCTGACGCGCGCGGGAAACGCGAAAACTGGATGCGCTGCGTTGGTTGGGGGCGGGTTGCGAGGTCCAACAGGGGCGACCGCGACTTGCGCGCTGGTCGATCCTTGGCTGTGCAGGAATGAACAGCCGTCGTTCGTCAGGTGGCCTTGCATTTTGCGCGGGTGAATATGATCTCCAATGTGTGAAAAGGTCAAACCCCGGAGGTCGCCATGTCTATCCGCCCCACCATCGAGCAACGTAAGGCCCAGCCGACCATGGAAGGCGCGGGCGTGCATCTGCACCGTGCCTTCGGCTTCCATGATCCGAGCGAGTTGGACCCGTTCCTGCTGTTCGACGATTTCCGCAACGATATTCCGGAACATTACCTGCGCGGCTTTCCCTGGCATCCGCATCGCGGCATCGAGACGATCACCTATGTCCTCGCGGGGGAGGTCGATCACGGCGACAGTCTCGGCAATACCGGCACGCTTGGGGCCGGGGATGTGCAATGGATGACAGCGGGTTCGGGGATACTGCATCAGGAGATGCCGCGCGGAAATGCGGCAGGGCAGATGCATGGCTTTCAGCTCTGGGCCAATCTGCCCGGCAGTCTGAAGATGACCGCGCCGCGCTATCAGGACGTGCAGGGCAAGGATATCCCTGAAGTGATCGACGATGACGGCACCAAGGTGCGCGTGATCGTGGGCGAGTTCTGGGGCAAGCGCGGGCCCGTGGACGGGATCGCGGCGGATCCGCAATATCTCGACATTTCCATCCCGCCCGGCGTGCGCAAGACTTTCCGGGTCGATACCTATCGGCGCGCCTTCGCCTATGTTTTCGCAGGCTCGGGGGCCTTTGCGGATGCCTCGCAGCCCACAGGGGTGTTGCTGGAGAAGGAAGTGATGGGGCAGGAGGTGAATATCCGCGACCTCTCGGGTGACCGCACGCTGATCCGGTTCGGCACAGGGGATGAAGTGACTGTGCAGGCGGGGGAAGAGGGCGTGCGTTTCCTGCTGATCTCGGGCGCGCCCTTGCAGGAGCCGGTCGCCTGGCATGGCCCCATCGTGATGAACACGCGCGAGGAGATCCAGCAGGCCATTCGCGAGCTGCGCAACGGAACCTTCATTCAGGCCGCGCATTGACGCGCGGCCCCCGGCCCTGAGCTGACCGAAGGTCGTTCCCACCCGCCCACCCCACGCCCTTCGGCCAGCTCAGGGCCGGGGGGAGGGCTGTTCGGGGCCGGGGGCATGATCTATATGCAGTAAGGGGCACAGAGCGAGAGGCATCATGACGCGACAGATCCTGGAGATCGCAGGTCCGGATTGCCGGAAATTCCTGCAAGGGCTGATCACCAATGACCTGCGGCATTTGTCGCAGGACGAGCTTCTCTATGCCGCGATCCTGTCGCCGCAGGGCAAGTATCTGGCGGATTTCTTCGTGCTCGCGCAGGGCGAGGCGCTGCTGATCGACGTGGCCGCAGCACTTGCGCCGGATCTGGAGAAGCGGCTGGCGCTCTACAAGCTGCGCGCGAATGTGACTGTGACGCGCCGCGACATGCCAGTGTCGCGCGGCACCGGGCCACGCCCGGACGCTGCGCTGGACGATCCGCGCCATCCCGCGCTTGGCTGGCGGCTCTATGGCGTGGCGCTGCCTGATGACGGCACGGATTGGGATGCGCTGCGGGTGGCGCATTGCATCCCTGAATCGGGGCTGGAGCTGGTGCCGAATGAGACCTTTATCCTCGAGGCAGGGTTTGACCGGCTGCATGGCGTGGATTTTCGCAAGGGCTGCTATGTCGGGCAGGAAGTGACAGCGCGGATGCAGCACAAGACAGCACTCCGCAAAGGGTTCGCCACGGTCGAGATCACCGGCGAGGCGGATTTCGGCACCGAGATTGTCTCGCAGGGCAAGCCAGCGGGGCTGGTTTTCACGCGTGCGGGCGATCAGGCCATCGCCTATCTGCGGTTCGATCGGGCAAAAGATCCGCTTTTTGCCGGCGCAGCGCAGGTCAGACTGTCAGCGCCGCGCGACGTCGCTTGATTGCGCGCGCGCCATCGTGTTAGCCCAAACAAAACGAGAGAGGGCGCGATGGCTTCGTTTCGGGACATGACACAGTCGGGCTTTGCGGGGCCAGTGCTCGCGCTGAGCGCCTTCGCCCTTTTCTCGGTCCATGACGTGATCATCAAGACGCTGGGCGAGAGTTACAGCCCGGTGCAGATCGTTTTCTTCTCGGTGTTGCTCGGGTTGCCGCTGGCGATGTTCATCCTGATGCGCGACCCGACGGATGGAAACCTGTTCCCGCGCAGGCCGGGTTGGACGGCGCTGCGCACGGTCGCCTCCGTGATCACGGCGCTGTGCGTGTTCTATGCCTTCTCGGTGCTCCCGCTGACGCAGACCTATGCGATCCTCTTTGCGACGCCGCTCCTGATCACGGTGCTGTCCGTGCCGCTCTTGGGCGAGCGCGTCGGGCTGCGGCGTGGGGCAGCGGTGGTCGTGGGGCTGGTCGGCGTGCTGATCGTGCTCAGGCCGGGGCAGGGCGATGGGCTGAGCCTCGGGCATTTCGCCGCCATGGCCGGGGCGTTTGCGAGCGCGCTGGCGTCGATCATCATTCGCAAGATCGGAAGCGAAGAGCGCAATGTGGTGCTACTGGTCTATCCGATGATGGCCAATCTGGTGCTGATGGGCGCCTTGCTGCCCTTCGTCTATGAGCCGATGCCGCTTGCGCATCTGGGCGGCCTCGCGCTGATGGCGGCGCTGGCGCTGGTCGCGAGCCTGTGCGTGATCGCGGCGTACAAGCGCGCCCCGGCCTTTCAGATCGCGCCGATGCAATATTCGCAGATCATCTGGGCCGTGATCTTCGGCGCGCTGTTTTTCGGCGAGCGCGTTGATTTGCTGACCATCGCGGGGGCGGCCGTGATCATCGCGAGCGGCATCTATATCGTGATGCGCGAGGAAAAGGGCAATGTCTCCGACAACCGCCCTGTTCTGGCCACGCGCACGCGCACCGATACCGGCACCTACCCGCGCGCCAGTGCGCTGAGCCCTGAGCAGGACAGCGCGCCCCCGCCCCGCCCGGAGCCGTGAGCCTGCGGGCAACGTCCCTGCGGCAAAAACGAAAAATCGCCCTGCAAGTGCTGGCCTCATCCATTTCGTGACGTTAAGGAGTGGCATCAAACTCTGGTGATGGGGTCACGAATGCACAAGCATATTCGCCCGCAACCCGGGATCATGGATATTGCGCTTTATCAGGGCGGAAATTCGAAGATCGCGGGGCGTGACGATGTGGTGAAGCTCTCCTCGAACGAAAATCCGTTCGGGGCAGGGGATCTGGCACGGCAAGCCTATATGCGCGCGGGCCATGATCTGCATCGCTACCCTTCGACCGATCATGCGGGGCTGCGTGCGGCGCTGGGGGCGCAGTTCGGCCTCGATCCGGAGCGGATCATCTGT
This sequence comes from Paracoccaceae bacterium, assembly GCA_003565055.1. Classification (GTDB taxonomy): domain Bacteria; phylum Pseudomonadota; class Alphaproteobacteria; order Rhodobacterales; family Rhodobacteraceae; genus Roseinatronobacter. The sequence goes on along the minus strand of PXDM01000147.1, from coordinate 136 downwards.
GGCGCGGGCTCCGATGAGATCATCAGTTTCCTGTGCCAGGCCTATGCCGGGCCGGGCGATGAGGTGCTCTATTCGCAGCATGGCTTTCTGATGTATCGCATCTCGGCGCTCGCGGCAGGGGCCGCGCCGGTCGTGG
>PXDM01000401.1 GCA_003565055.1 Paracoccaceae bacterium | reverse complement strand
CAACGTTATCGATAACCGTACCGTCCGGTTTGGTGATCTTCTCTATTCGGCCCCGCACATAATCGACGACCGTACCGTCATCCCGGACGCGCCGGCTGTAGTTGACAAGCGTTACCGGCTCCCCGTTCTCGTCCGTATCGTATTCATACAGATAGGTCTCCCGATACGGGGTCTCGAGCTTGAGGGCCCTTCCTTCAAGGTCGTAATACCGTTTGTTGCCGATATCGTCCGTTATGATCGTCATCTCGGGAGCATATTCGTATTCATAACGGGCGGTCCGTTGCCCGCCGAAGGATATCGAGACCGTCTCGGTCCTGGCCATCTCGTCGTACCCGTACCTTACGCTCATCCCCGCCGGATCGACCGCTTCGTACAGCAGCTCCTTATCCTGAGCTTCGTGGTATTTATATTTGTAACGCGTATGTTTGCGGGTATGCGTGAATATGGTGACCTCCTCACCGTCAAGCGCATCCACCTTGTACGTGACATCGAACACGTCCCCGGTCCCTTCACGGGTCAGTCTGCTTATCTTCCCGTCACTGTCCACCTCGTACGAGATCTCCTGCGCGTCAATAAAGTCCTTAAGGCTGCCTCCCGCAAAGAAATATTCCGCGCCTTCCGGGTCCACCAGACGAGCCGAAGCTATTTGCCCGTCATCACCGAAGCCTATCCCCTCCAGAAGCGCCCCGCCGGAAGATATGCTGTGCAACTGCCCGTCATCGAAGCGTAGTTCGGAAGAAGCCCCCTGACCTTCAAGCTCCACCGAAACAAGCTCCCCTCTTCCGTCATAGACCCGTACGGGGCCATGTTCGTCGCTCACCCTGAGCTGTTCGACCCGCCCATCCGTATCGACAGAATATTCATAAGAGGTGCGTATACCCTCGACCGAACGCGTACCTTCTATGCGCCCGTCGCTGATATATATGGTCCCGTAATTGCTGGTAAGTATCTCTTTTATCTCATTATCCTCGTTATATACGAACCGGATGTTGGCAAGATCGCGCTCCATGGCCCGAAGCAGGCCCTTGACGGTCTGGAAAGTCCCGCTGTCATCCGGCAGTTCCTCCGTCCCCCGGCCGTCATCCACGAACAAAGCGACAAGCCCTGAAAGGGTATCCATTTCCAGATGCGCGACTTCCAGACGTGAACGTTTTTCTTCGAACGCCGTGATGACCGCACCGTCAAAGAGAACACGCACGTCCCCGATGATCGCCTCGGCCAGTTCGTTAACTGTCTCTCCTCCTGCAACGACCGTATCGAACTCATATACATTGCCTTCGGGAGTGGCCACCCTGTAAAGCCGTCCGTTTTCATGCTCGTAAAGCACGCCGCCCTCTCCGAGCTGCCTGTCCAGCCCGTTATCGGTATAGAAATTGACATACCCCCCTTCCACCGATAACCGTTCCAGGTCCCCTCCGGAGAATACCGCGCTCAGCCCGTCGGCGTAGGTCACGTTCATCGAACCGTCACGCGCCGGCCCGTCTCCCTCCAGGAAGTCCGGCACCGACCAGTACCCGTCTTTTACGGCCTGCACAGCTCCTTCATGCAATACAAGCGTATATTCCACTTCCTCTTCCAGTTCGACATAGACCCGCTCCTCACGGCGGCGATCGGATATAAGTTCCACGACCCGCCCGGAACCGTCATAAATGATCTCGACGCCGTCCACTGTCTCCCCCCTCCGCAATAAGCCGCCCGTTCGATCATATCTTTCCCATGAGGAGTCCGCGTTCAGTACTTCCTTGACCCGGCCGTTATCGTGATAACGGTACCTCGACAGGAACTCACCCGCGGGCGAGAAGCTTTCTTTCATGTACAGCGCCTCTTCCGGGACATAGTACTCGATGTGCTCGATCTTCCCGGTGTCACCATGATAATGAAAGGTCCTGTAAGTACCCCCCGGGAACAGCTCCTTCACCAGCCTGCCGTTCCCGTTCGCGTCCGCGGAACGGTCCTCATATTCCCTCACGGCGCCGGTAGTTTCCGTTTCACGTTTTTTCCGGCCGGAAGGATAATATTCATGGTCTATCACGACCCCGTCCGACCATCGTTCAAGTTCGGCATACCCCTCCCCGCCAAGCCTATAATGGTCATCTTCCCAGAAAAGCGCTCCCATGTACTCATTGTTTTTCACCGCGTCAAGTTTGGCGGAGACCGAACCCGGCTCTATCTCGCCCAGCAGGACCGGGCGGTCCAGGCCCAGCTCTTCCACGTGAAGCTCGAACGGCCCGGCATGCTCAAAACCGTCATAATGGTGATACTGGTAGAAGTCCAGGTCCGTACCCGCCCAGATATCCACTAACGAGCGCATATCCTTGCTGCCCACGGTGACCTTCGCGGAAGAGGAGATCGAACGGATGAGCTCGACGAAGTCTGATACAAAATCCTTGATATCGTCCATCGTCGCGGCAAAAGCGTACTCGGGTTCGTTCATTATGTCCCACGCGTATATGTTCTCCGCGTCCGCGAACTCCTCCAGAAAAGGTGTGAATATCTCAAGAAGCGCGTCGCGTTTAGTCCTGTCCGAAAAAAGCCCCGGGTGTTCACCCACTTCGTGCCCGTTCTCGACGGATATGCCGTCAGCTATGTTATAGTCGAAAAGCACGGGCATAAGCTTGACATTGAAAGCTTCGGCGGCCTGCAGCAAAGCCCTCATATCCTCAAAGACCTTGTCGGTAAAGGCGCCGGGTGTGCCGTCGCCGGCGAACTCCATACCGGAACGAAGGTCACAGAAAAGGAAAAGCCGTACGGTCATGCCCCTGCGCTCATCGAAAAGAGCATAGAGCCCGTCAAGATCGGACGCGTAACCATACCAGTTATCGGTGCCGGGGACCTTGCCCAGATCATAACCGTATTTTTCCCACGCGAGATTGACGCCTTTGACGAACCCGCCGGAGGCAAGCCTCTCCTGTTTAAGACGCATCCGTCGTTCGTCACCGTCGAGAACGTCATATATCTCGACCCGGCCTTCCGGGTATTCTTTCGTGACAGCGATCAGAACGCCCCCTTCGTGGACATAGGTGCTGAAAAGGCCGGTCTCCCTGTCCAAGTGAGTGTTCTTTACGTAGAGCCCGTTCTTCTTTCTGAAGGTCGTAACCGACCCGTCCTCGTAAAGCTTAATGGCATAGTTCTCGGTCTCGATATCATAAGGGGCCATGATATTGCCGTCCCGGTCATATTCGGCCTCATGGACAACTGCACCGTCACGGTCATACTCTCTTATGAACCTGGCCTGGTCCGTACCCTCATAATATTCCTCATAGGTCATGAACGTCCCGTCGCTGAAGGTCCTGCGCAGCTTCCTTCCCTTGGCGCGGCCGTTCCAGTCCTCATCGGCGAACTCGATCAGCGTCCCACAAGAAAGTCGCCTCTGCCGCACCCGCCCGCTGCTGTAGAACTCCCTGGGCCCGGTATGTTCTAACACCTCTTGTACAATCTCCTCGAGGGCCTCTATGAAAAGATCGTGTCCTTCCACGGATGGAACGGACAGTATAATACGGTCACCCGTAAAAGGGCTCCTGTTCACCGAGCCTTCTGAGGCATCCTCGCGTTCACCGCCGGGAGTTTCCGTCCGAAACAGCATACCCGTGGAGGCATCGTACACAAAAAGGCCGTAATGCTCCAGGTCATGGGCCCGCGCCGGGTCCAGTCCGCCGTCAGGGGCGAACTCCTCACGAAAAAAAAGCCCTTCCATGGTCAGTTCCGGACGCCTGTCCGAAAAAATATCGATCTCCCCCGAGGGGAACCTGCCCGGGACATCGGCATAAAAAAGAGGCACGTCAAGCGCGGGCAGTTCCGGTTCAAGATGCGTGAACAGGTCTCTCATCTCGTCCTGCGCGGCGAACTCTTCGTGAAGACCATTATCATCGACGCTGTACTCGGTCCTGCTCATGTCATCGTAAAGATGCGAGACGATACTGCCTGAGGCGACACTGCTGTAGAACCACCGTACCTGACCGCTCTCCGGCTGGACATGTACGGCATCACCTCTGGGGCGGCCTTTTTCATATATGTATATCCTTAACGCATCGTCCTCGTCGACACGGGTCTCGACAACGTAATCGACCCCGGGCGTAAAAGAAAGCCCCAGGTCCGTCAGATCGTTCTTGTACATGCGGGTGACCGGATCATAGTAATTGTGTTCCAGGACCGCTCTGTCCCGCCGGCACGAAAGAGCGAGGAAGCTGCTCCTGCCCGCGTAAGTACCGCTCAGCCGGACGAACAGCGAAGCGTTACCGAACGGGTCGAAGCTGAACTCGGTCACCGTTCTGGGCGAAGACCGTAACGGCGTGGAAGCGTCCGTACGGTAATTGGCGAAAGTACGGAACGAGGACGTGCTCGCCGGGTCGATCTTGAGCGAGGCACTCGTTCCCCCGAGCGTAAAACGCGGGGACCAATCCGTATTGTTTATCCTGTAGATCGGTTCGGACGGCCTGCCTTCATCCTTCCGGTACAGAAAGACATTTATCCCGTCCTCGGACCATTCATATTCAATACTGTACTCGATACCTCTTTCGATCGGCATATCCACCTGCAGCGTATCGGTCACGTATCGCCTGCTTTCGGGATCATAACCGCGAAAATGAAGATGAACACCGTTCTCGCGTAGATTTATGGACGTATTTATAGGCTGCCCCCCGCGGCTGACCCCGCCGGCACCCGCGAAAACGTGCGGGTTCCCCGTCTCCGGGGAAAAACGCAGATCGGCCTTCAGATAAGGGGTCACGTGTGCGGGTACCGTCGATAAACCGTGATGCGTCACCTGTTCATCGAGCCTCTCGTATACCGACCATTTCTCCGCCACATAAGTGCCGCTCTCCGTATCCGAATAATCGTAGACAAAACTGTTCCCGTCCGGCAAAGTCGCTTTTCTGACCCATCCGGCATACGCGCCGGACGTATAGTGCTCCAGCACCGTACCCTCCGGGTACCCGGGAAAGATACCCGTGAGGGTACCGGTCGTATCGTACTCGTACGATATCTTCTCACCTGTCGATCTTTTCTCATGAACAAGCCAACCCTTCCCGTTATATTCTCTTATCGACCCGTCGGGAAGCGTCAGGCGTTCTTTCCGCAGATGCCCTTCATCATCGTATTCATATTCGATAACACTGCCGTCAGAAAGTGTTCTGCGAAGCAGCGATCCTTCCTCCGGACCGTAAAGATATGTTCCCTTATCCTTCAATATCGTGCATTCAAGCTTCCCCCCGCTCACCGCCGTTGTCGAGCTCATCCCGCCCCGGAACCCGTCGAGTACCAGTAAAGCCTCGCCTCTCTCCTGCGAGGCTTTCTCGTAAAGGTATATATAAAGAGTTT
>PXDM01000011.1 GCA_003565055.1 Paracoccaceae bacterium | reverse complement strand
GGTCTGGCGTGGCTGGCGCAAATCGCCGTTTCCATCCGGCCCGAGCCGCGCTAGGTTGGGCGTAACGGCAACAGGCAGACCCGCATGAGCGACGCAGCAACACCCTATCAGGTTCTGGCGCGGAAATACCGCCCCGAGAGCTTTGCCGATCTGATCGGGCAGGACGCGATGGTGCGCACGCTGCGCAATGCCTTCGCTGCCGACCGCATCCACCATGCGTTTGTCATGACCGGCATTCGCGGGACCGGCAAGACCACGACCGCGCGCATCATCGCCAAGGGGCTGAATTGCATCGGTGCAGACGGGCAGGGCGGACCCACGACCGAGCCTTGCGGCACTTGCGAGCATTGTGTGGCGATTTCCGAAGGGCGTCATGTCGATGTGCTGGAAATGGACGCGGCTTCGCGCACGGGCGTTGATGATATCCGCGAGATCATTGCCTCGGTCGCTTATCGCGCGGCCTCGGCGCGTTACAAGATCTACATCATCGACGAAGTGCATATGCTGTCGAACAATGCCTTCAACGCGCTTCTCAAAACGCTCGAAGAGCCGCCCGCGCATGTGAAATTCATCTTTGCGACGACCGAGATCCGCAAGGTTCCGGTCACGGTCCTGTCGCGCTGCCAGCGCTTCGATCTGCGCCGGATCGAGCCTGAGGTGATGGTCGAGCATCTGGCCAAGGTCGTGCAGGCCGAGGGCGGGCAGGTCGCCGAGGACGCGCTGGCGCTGATCACCCGCGCAGCCGAAGGCTCGGTGCGTGACGCGATGAGCCTTCTCGATCAGGCGATCAGCCATGGCGCGGGCGAGACCAGCGCCGATCAGGTCCGCGCGATGCTCGGCCTCGCGGACCGTGCCCGCGTGCTCGACCTTTTCGACAAAATCATGCGCGGCGATGCGGCAGGGGCGCTCGAAGAACTCGCGGCGCAATATGCCGATGGGGTCGATCCGATGGCGGTGCTGCGCGATCTGGCCGAGATCACGCATTGGCTGAGCGTTACCAAGATCACGCCAGAGGCCGGGAATGACCCGACCATCCCGCCCGAGGAACGCGACCGCGGCGCGCAGATGGCCGAAGCCCTGCCCATGCGGGTGCTTTCGCGCAGCTGGCAGATGCTTCTGAAAGCGCTCGAAGAAGTCGCGCAGGCCCCGAATGCGATGATGGCGGCGGAGATGGCCATCATCCGGCTCACCCATGTCGCTGATCTGCCCGCGCCCGAGGAGCTGTTGCGCAAATGGCATGACGCGACCCCGCCTGCAGGTGGCCCCGGCGGCGGCAGCGCCCCCCGTGCGGCCCCTGCGAGCGCGGGACCTGTTGCGCGTGGCTCCTATGCGAACAGTGGCGGTGCTGGCCCGCAGGCCGCGCTGGCCGGCGCGGCCCCGGCGCTGTCGCACTTTCCCGATTTCGCGGCCGTTGTCGCGCTGATCCGCGAAAAGCGTGATATGGCGCTGCTTCTGGAAGTGGAAACGACGTTGCGGCTGGTGAAATACAGCCCCGGACGTATCGAATTCCAACCAACGGACACCGCTGCCCCGGACCTCGCTGCGCGGCTCGCAGGCCGGTTGCAAGGCTGGACAGGGGCGCGCTGGGGTGTCTCGGTGACCGCGACCGGGGGCGGTGAGACCCTCGCGGAAGCGCGGGCGCGCGCGCGCGATCTGCAGGCCGAGGCAGCGTTGCAGAACCCGACCGTGGCCGCGATCTTCGCGCGCTTCCCGGCGGCCCGGATCACCGAAATACGTGATCTGAGATCCCCGCAGCTCGCTGCCGCCGAAGAGGCGCTACCAGAGGCCGAAGACACGCTTGATCCCGATTGGGACCCGTTTGAAGACATGTGAAGGAAGGACAAGACAATGCTGAAAGGTTTGGGCGGAATGGCCGATATGGCCAAGATGATGAAAGCCGCGCAGGAGATGCAGGGCAAGATGGCGCAGCTTCAGGAAGACCTGAAAGCCATCAAGGTCGTGGGCGAATCCGGGGCGGGTCTCGTCAAGGCGACCGCGACCGCCAAGGGCGAATTGACCGCGCTCGATATTGATCCGTCGATCTTCAATTCCGACGACAAGGAAGTGGTCGAAGACCTGATCCTTGCGGCGATCAAGGACGCACAGGCCAAGGCCGAGGAGCGCTCGCGCGAGGAGATGGGCAAGATGACTGAAGCGATGGGCCTGCCGCGTGACATGAACCTGCCCTTCTGAGGCCGCGCGCAGGTGGACCGCGCGCCCAATGAGATCGAGGCGTTGACCACGCAGCTCGCACGGTTGCCCGGCCTCGGGCCGCGTTCGGCGCGGCGCATGGTGCTGCATCTGATCCAGCGCCCTGACCAGAGCCTGCGCCCGCTCCTCGCCGCGCTGGAACGGGTCGCGCAGACGGCGCAGAGCTGCGCATGTTGCGGCAATATCTCGACCCTGCCGGTTTGCGAGATCTGCACGGATCCGCGCCGCGCGACGGGCGAGGTCTGCGTGGTCGAGGATGTGGCGGATCTCTGGGCAATGGAGCGCGGCGCTGTGTTCCGGGGCCGCTACCATGTGCTGGGCGGCACTTTATCGGCGCTTGATGCGGTCGGGCCGGAAGAGCTGCGTATCCCCGAATTGGTGGCGCGCGTCCGCGACGAGGGGCTGCGCGAGGTGATCCTCGCGCTGCCTGCGACGGTTGATGGTCAGACCACGGCGCATTACATCGCGGACGCGCTCGGTACGGTCGATGTGCAGATCACTGCGCTCGCGCAGGGCGTGCCGTTGGGCGGTGAGCTTGATTTCCTCGATGACGGTACGATCAGTGCCGCGTTGCGCGCACGTCGGGCGTTCTGAGGGGGCTCTGCCCCCTCACCAGCCCCGGATCGGGGCTGGTTTCACCCCCGGAGTATTTTTGGCAAGAAAATGATCAGAAGAGGATGAGCTTCTCGGGGCGCGTCTTGCGGTAATGCGCGAGGCGCGAGGCCAGATCGCCCAGATGCAGTTCCAGTTTGTGGCCATCGGGGTCGAGCACATAGAGCGTGCCGCCTTCAAGATAGGCCATCTTCGAGCTTTGAGCGCGCAGGCTCAGCCCAAGCGCGTCACGCCAGAAGTCGAGGCTGCGGTCGAGATCGGCCACCACAACCGTCACATGATTGACGCCGGTGATCACCTCAGAACCCCTGATCGCCCTGTTGCCACGGCTTGATCAGATTGCCGAAGCGGGTGAAGCGGCCCTCGAAGCTCAGCTCGACCGTGCCGATGGGGCCGTGGCGCTGCTTGCCGATGATGACTTCGGCCTTGCCATGCACGGCCTCCATACGCGCCTGCCAGGCGGCCATTTTCTCCAGCTCGTCATCGCCCGGCTTCTCGCGCTCGCGGTAATATTCGTCGCGATAGACGAACATCACCACATCGGCATCCTGCTCGATCGAGCCTGATTCGCGCAGGTCCGAGAGCTGCGGGCGCTTGTCCTCGCGCGACTCCACATTCCGCGAGAGCTGCGACAGCGCGATGACGGGGATGTTTAGCTCCTTGGCGATGGCCTTGAGGCCCTGTGTGATCTCGGAAACCTCCTGCACGCGGCTTTCCTTGGAGGTGCCGCGCAGGAGTTGCAGATAGTCGACCATCAGCACATCGAGCCCATGCGTGCGCTTGAGGCGGCGGGCGCGGGCGGCGACCTGTGAAATCGGCAGGGCGGGGGTGTCGTCGATATAGAGCGGGCAGGCTTCCAGCGCCTTGGCGGCCTCGACGAAGCGGCGGAATTCGGCCTCGGTCATGTCGCCGCGCCGGATCTGCTCGGAGGGGACTTCGGCAGCTTCCGACAGGATCCGCGCGGCGAGTTGTTCGGCCGACATCTCGAGGCTGTAGAACCCCACAACGCCGCCATCGACCGCGCCCTCGGTCCCGTCGGGCCGCGCGCCGCGCTTGTAGGCTTTGGCGACGTTGAAGGCGATATTCGTGGCGAGCGAGGTCTTGCCCATGGAGGGCCGCCCGGCGAGGATGATGAGGTCAGACGGGTGCAGCCCGCCGAGTTTCTTGTCGAGGTCGATCAGCCCGGTCGAGACCCCCGCGAGCCCGCCATCGCGCTGATAGGCGGCATTGGCCATGTTCACCGCATCGGTCACGGCCTTGAGGAAGCTCTGAAAGCCGCGCTCGGCGACGCCCTGTTCGGCGAGCTTGTAGAGGCGCTGTTCGGCCTCGACGATCTGTTCCTTGGGCTCGGAGGCGACGTCCATTTCGGCGGCCCGCGCCGAGATATCCTGCCCCAGCCGGATCAGATCGCGGCGCACGGCGAATTCGTAGATCATCTGCGCATAGTCGCGCGCGGCATAGGCGGAAATCGCGGCAGCGGCGATGCGCACGAGATAGGCGGGGCCGCCGAGTTCCTTGAGCCCTTCGTCGTCCTCCATGAAGGCTTTCAGCGTCACGGGCGAGGCGAGAGCGTTCTTGCGGATGCGTGCGGAGGCGATGTCGAAGATGCGCTGGTGGACGGGGTCGAAGAAATGCTCGGCCTTGACCAACGACGAGACGCGGTCATAAACGTCGTTATTGACGAGGATCGCGCCGAGAAGCTGCTGTTCGGCCTCGATATTATGCGGCAGCCCCGCCTCTGCGCCATTCTCCTGCGCCCGGATCGCGCTGATCTCGTTCATGCCTGCCTGCCGCTCGCTGCTCGATTTTGACGGAATGTAACAGAATTCGGGGGGGTGGGGCAAATTGTATATTCCTGTGTGCAAGCTGTGGATAAGCCTGATCTGGGGGTTTGGGTGCGCTCCGCCTCTAGATGTTGCGTGTCTGTGCCAAAGCGATGCCAGCGCTCTTGCCCCTGTTGCGACCATGGGCTAAGCCCGGCGCGCGAGACAGCCGGGAGCGCGCGAGATGGCGAAAAACAAGGGCCCCAGACGCCCCAAGGCGGAAACCCCGAAAGGGTTTCGCGACTATTTCGGTGCAGAGGTGACTGCGCGCAAGGCCATGCTCGACAAGATTGCGGCGGTCTATCATCGCTACGGGTTTGACGCGCTGGAAACCTCGGGCGTGGAAACCGTCGAGGCCTTGGGCAAGTTCCTGCCCGATGTGGACCGCCCGAATGAAGGCGTCTTTGCCTGGGAAGAAGACGGCGACTGGCTGGCGCTGCGCTATGACCTGACCGCGCCCTTGGCCCGCGTGGCCGCGCAATATCGCAACGATCTGCCGACGCCCTACCGGCGCTATGCGATGGGGCCGGTCTGGCGCAACGAGAAGCCGGGGCCGGGGCGGTTCCGGCAGTTTTATCAATGCGATGCGGATACGGTCGGCGCGGCCTCGGTGGCAGCGGATGCCGAGATCTGCGCGATGCTGGCGGATGCGTTGGAGGCCGTGGGGATCGCGCGCGG
>PXDM01000354.1 GCA_003565055.1 Paracoccaceae bacterium | reverse complement strand
GAGGCAGCCAGACTATGGCAACAGGTCGTGGATGCAGCAAAGAAGCCCTGCCGGGAAAATTATTATGTCAAACTGGCTCAAGCGACCCTGAGAGCCGGAGATTCCGAGACTGCATGCCAACGGGCCGAAGAGGGGCTGCATCATTATCCAGACAGCCTGAAACTGAAGACTGTCAAGGCCGAGGCACTATATCTCACAGGGAACTATGATGCGGCCCTGCCATTATTTGAAGAACTGGGGAGCAAACACGGGGACTTTACGCCGCATAACAGCTCCATCTCTAGGTTGCACGCCATCCACAAGCGGAAGCAACTCTCAAAGCAGGAACAGCGGGACTCTTGGGGGCGTTTTTCGGGTCCACTGGCATGGAAAAGCGCCGCCGCGCGCGCGACCCTCGATGCGGGGGATATGACACGGGCGCGCGCGCAGCTGCGCGAGGTCGTGGAAGGCTATTTCCCCGATGCCCCTGCGCTGCGCGCGACATGGCAGGAGGTCGTCGAACGGTTCTGTGACTGTGTCGTGACATTGCGCGGGACAGGGCACGAGACCGACGTCGCGCCCCTTGCCGACGGCAAGGGCGCGGCGCCGACGAGTGGGGCGCTGCAGGCGCGGCCCATCTTCGTCTCCGGCATGGGGTGGTCCGGGTCCACAGCGCTGACCGATTATTTCTATGAATTCTCGAATGTGCAGGCTGTGCGCACGGAATACCGCCATATCGAGGGGGAGGCCGGGCTAAAGCAGTTGAAGCAATCCCTGAGCGGCAAACCGGATTTCACAGCGGCATTCATGGATTTCTTTTTCGCCAACCTGCTTGGCTCGAATGTCCTGACGTCTAGCGATAAATCCGTCCATTCAGCCAAGCGGCTGGTGTTGGGACAGTATGGGCAGGACTATGCCAATGCGGCACTGGCCATGTGCCAGACCGTGCAGGCGCGTGCGACCGAACCTGATCGCTGGGACTTGCTGACGCAGATGGCCGCGCGCACCTTGCGCATGATCGCCGAGGCCGAGCAAAAGCAGCATGCCCAAGCGATCATTTTCGACAACCTAGTGCATATCTACAACCTCGACCTTTTTTCGCTGTTCGAGGACGCGGCGATCTTCTGCTGCTTTCGGGATCCACGCTCAAACTATGTCTCGCGCCTGCGCGAAGACAAGAAATTTGCAGGAAGCGTCGAAGATTTCATTAAGAATTACAGGAACAGGCGCGCGACGATAGATCACAAACTTCGCGATCTGGCTAGGGAACGCGGCGACGGATCAATGTCGGGCAATATGCTGCATCAGGTTCAGTTCGAGAATTTCGTCCTCTCCCGCGCCTACCGGCAGGATCTGGCCGCGAAGGCGGGTATCGCCTGCGCGCAGCAGAATGAGTTCGCGCATTTCCGGCCATGGGAGTCGGAAAGGAATGTCTTCAATTTCGAAACCTATGAAAAACCAGAGGAAATTCGCCAGATCGTGCGCGAGCTACCCGAGTACTGCGTCGACGTTAACGCGCTCAGAAATGCGGCGACGCAGAATAACTGACCGATCTGATACGCTCATGCGCTGATCCCCAGCGTATCGCGTATCGCGTCCCAATCCTGCGCGGCCAGATCGCCCTGCGCCTGCAGGGACAGGCGCGCGGCCAGGTCGAACGGATGGCAGCGCGCGGGCGCGTCGAAACTAGCCTGTATGTTCGCCATGGCCGCTTGCAGGCCAGTGCTGCCCGAACGGGCGATCAGTGCGACCGACCCGACCGTGATGCGCGGCAGATAGCGCTGCGGATGCGCGATGGTGGCGGGGTCATGGATCAGCAGCGACTGGCAGCGCACCGCCTCGCCATAGCACAGGATCCGGATACCCAGATCCCACAGGCGCTGACGGATCTCAGGCGCCATGGCAACGGGCTGAATGCGCCGCCCGACCCCGGCATAGCGATACAGCGCAAAGGCCGCCACGCGCTTGCCCGTCGCGCGCGCGGCCTCTACATCGGCCAGCGCATCCTGTGCCGCGGCATCCTTGCTGCGGAAATCCGTGCTCACGATCACATCAAAGACGTTTTCTTGCGCAGCGATGCGGGCGCGGTCGGGGCGCATGATGCCGGGGGCCGGAAAGGGCCGCGCGGCCGGGTCATTGCCATAGCGCAGATCACGGCCCGCACGATGCGCATGCATCTGCGCCTCGAAATATTCCTGCCGCGCGCCATAGAAGAACCCGTTGATGCCCAGCACCGGGTCGCTGGTCATGGTGCTGTCCGCCTGACGCTGAAAGGCCAGCGGGCCCGTGGGCAGAAACCGGACCGTCCTGTGGCCGAACCGGGCGCGTATCCGGCGGATCAATTCGCTGTCGGCGCCCAAGCGGACCGTGTCCCAATAACCGAAATGGGTGCGCATTTCTGCGCGCCGGACCATGAGCGAGGAGTAATTCGGACTGATGCAGCGCCCCCTGCTGGTATGGCGCAGAAAATACAGCTCGTCCGTGGCCCGTGCCTGCTCCGAGGTGCAGCCCAGAATGGACGGATGCGCGCGCAGAAACTCCACCTGAGTCGCGATCTTGCAGGGATGCGACCAGTCATCGGCGTCATGGAGCGTGACATACTCCCCTGTGGCCATATCCAGCGCGCGGTTGCGCGCGATATAGGCCCCGCCATTCTCAGCCATCTCGATCAGCCGGATGCGCGGGTCCTGTGCTGCGAATTCCCGGGTGATCCGCGCTGTGCCGTCTGTGGGCGAGGCATCGTCAACGACCAGGATCTCGAGATTCTGCCACGTCTGATCCTGCAGCGAGCGCAGGGCCGTGGGCAATGTCGCCGCTGTCTCATATGCGGCCAGAATGACGCTGACTTTTGGTCCGGATACGCGGCGGTCCGGGGAGGTGATGCAACAGAGGTGATCATAGGCCGGCAGAACTGCCGCGGCTTTCAAGCCGATTTCCGGTATGCCATAGCAGGACAGCGCGCGGTTGATCAGGGGGATGCGCTGTTCCGGATGCGCCTGCAGATTGGCGGCGGCGAGATACAGATCCGGTGCTGCAAGCCCTGCGGCACGGGCCTCCTCGAACAGGGCCTTGCCCTGGCCATGCGCATCGAGGGCATGCAGACACATCACTTCGAGGCTGATCAGATACTGGCGCTGTTGCCGGGGCCCGGACAGGCGCCGCGCGGTCCGGACCCATTCCAGCGCCCTGTGATGATCGCATCCGCCCTGCGGGCGCATGTACCATCTGGCCAGTGTGATCGCCGCACCGCGTCTTGCATGGCGATTGCGCGCGCCGCGCGCAAGCGTCTCGAGGGCGCGCAGGGGTGCGTCTGTCAGGCCGAGTGTGAAAAGCTGGCGCTCCAGATTTTCGACGCGAGGGTCCTGCGGTACCTGCCCTTTCAGCCGCTCGGACGCCCTGCGCAGGGGGGCGACGACCCCTGTATGCAAAGAGGACAGAACCGGCCGGTCAGGGCCGGGCGTGGCAAGCACGGCCCGCAGTATGCGGCGTGCCATATCCGCCCCGCTCATGCCCTGCCCCTCATGTCGGGGCGGCCTGCAGGGCATGCGCCCAGTGTGGGATCAAGCTGACAGCCAGGATCAGGCGGGGCGGGCATCTACGGCTCCGGGTTTGCATGATCTGCCCATATCGGGCGCATCCGGTCATGCCAAGTGCCGCGCATGGCCCGCCTGCAATTCTGCAATGATCACCGGTAGGGCAGCGCGCCAGTCGGGGAGATGAATGCCGAACGCGCGGGTCAGGCTGCTGCAATCCAGCCGCGAATTCAGCGGGCGGGGTGCAGCGGTGGGATAATCGCGCGTGAGGATATCCTCGATGACACAGGGCAGCCCTGCCTCGGCCATAATCGCACGGGCAAAGCCTGCCCAGCTGACCGGATCGGCACCGGCAAGATGGTAGGTGCCAGAGCGATTGGGCGCCGCGCGCAACTGCGCCGCTATTTGCAGACAGGCAGCGGCAATCGCTGCCGCTGGTGCGGGCCCACCGATCTGATCTGCCACCACGTGCAGGCGGTCGCGTTCGCCCCCCAGCCGTAACATGGTCCGGACAAAATTTCCGCCATGGCCCGCGAAGACCCAGCTTGTGCGCAGGATCACATGCGTCCCGCCTGCCGCGCGCACCCCCTCTTCGCCCGCGAGCTTCGAATGCCCATAGGCGCCAAGCGGTGCCGGAGGGTCCTCGGGCATGAAGGCCGCGCTGCCCGCACCGTCAAAGACATAATCCGTCGAGATATGGACAAGTGGAATATCCAGACTTGCGCATGCCAGGGCCATGGCTGTCGGGGCCTGCGCATTGATCGTGGTGGCCAGCGCTTCTTGCGTTTCAGCCTGGTCTACCGCTGTAAAGGCGGCCGCGTTGATCACTGCATCAGGGGCATGGCGGCAAATGGCATCCGCGCAGGCCTCCGGGGTCGCTAGATCAACCTCTGCGCGGCCCAGACATGTAGCGCCCGAAGCCCGACGCGAAAGTTCACGCGCCACCTGTCCACTGCGCCCGAAAATCAGGATCGTGTCATCTGTGTTCATCCCGTGGCCCTGTGCGATGTTGTTGCGTGAATACTATCGCGCCGCGTTTCTATGTCATACGCCAGGGTGGCGGATCAAGCGATACAGGGGGGCAGTCGCCTTTCGGGACAGGAACTCTGCTCAGAGGTCCTGTGATAGGTGCGCGCACCTGTCACGCGTCACTCCCCCCTGATCTGCGCCTTGATCGCGGTCGAAGACTGGCCGTGGAAGTAGGGCATGACGATCACCTTGCCGCCCAGGCTTTCCATCAGGCGGCGACCTTCCTCGATCTGGGTGTCGTCATGGCTTTCGCTTTCCATCAGGATGTTCGGCTTGATCTTGCGCACATTGTCGAAGGGCGAATAGGTCGGCTGGGCGACGACCAGATCGACGTATTCGATCGCCTGTGCCAGTTCCAGCCGCTCGGAAAAGCTCAGCACCGGCGGCTTGCCCTTCTTCTCGATCACCGCCTCGTCGGACACGATCCCCACGACCAGCCGCCCATCCGGCCCGGCAATGGCCTTGGAGTTCTTCATCATCAGCAGATGACCGCGGTGGATGATGTCCAGCACATAGTAGGAATAGACGATATTCATGATGGTCTCCGTCGTGGAAAGAAGTCAGATAAGCTTGGCGCGGATGCGGCTGGCGATCTGGTCAAGGATGAATACGGCAAGGAAGATCAGGATCAGGATCGTGGCCACATGGCCATAGTCGAACATGTCGTAGCGGCCCTTCAACTCCTGCCCGATCCCCCCGGCGCCGACGATGCCCACCACCGTCGCCATGCGCACGTTGCGGTCCAGGATATACATGTTGTAGGCGACATATTGCGGCAGCACCTGGGGCAGCACGG
>PXDM01000092.1 GCA_003565055.1 Paracoccaceae bacterium | reverse complement strand
ATTCTGGGCTCCGAAGTGCTCGATGTGGCCGAGGACGGCAAACGCGCGTTCCGTTTCATCGAGGGGCCGATTTTCTGCCAGTTGCTGATGGCCGATGAGATCAACCGCGCCTCGCCGCGCACGCAGGCCGCGCTCTTGCAGGCGATGCAGGAGGGCGAAGTGACCGTCGCTGGCGCGCATCATGCGCTGGAGCGGCCCTTTCACGTGCTCGCCACGCAAAACCCCATCGAGCAGGAGGGCACCTATCCCCTGCCCGAAGCGCAGCTGGACCGGTTCCTCGTGCAGATCGACGTCGAATATCCCGACCGTGCGACCGAGCGCGACATTTTGCTTGCGACCACGGGCGACGGCGAAGGTGCCGCGCATGAGGTGTTCACCGGCGCGGACCTGCTCGCCGCGCAACGTCTGCTGCGCCGGATGCCCGTGGGCGAGACAGTCGTGGATGCGATCCTCGATCTGGTCCGCGCCTGCCGCCCGCATGAGGGCGACGCGCATGCCGCTGTCAAGGATGCCGTGAGTTGGGGTCCAGGGCCACGGGCCGCGCAGGCGCTCATGCTCACGGTGCGCGCACGCGCGCTGCTTGAAGGGCGGCTCGCCCCGTCGGTCGAGGACGTGGCCGAAATGGCGCGCCCGGTGCTCCTGCACCGCATGGCGCTGGGCTTCGCCGCACGGGCGCGGGGCGAGAATCTCGGCGAGATCATTGACCGCGTGACCGCCAGCGCCACCCGGATTGAGGTGGCGGCTTGACCCATCCCGCAACGCTGCGTGCGCGGGCCGAAGGGCTCGCAGCCCCCCTGCCCGCACTGCTCGCGCAGGCCA
Source organism: Paracoccaceae bacterium (assembly GCA_003565055.1). Taxonomy (GTDB): domain Bacteria; phylum Pseudomonadota; class Alphaproteobacteria; order Rhodobacterales; family Rhodobacteraceae; genus Roseinatronobacter. Next base: position 4,518 of record PXDM01000092.1, on the reverse strand, counting down.
ACCAGCTCGCAGCCTCGGTCCTGCCCGGTGCGCATGGGCGCAAACGCGCAGGGCATGGCGACGAGTTCTGGCAATACCGGCAGGCCACGCCCAGCGATTGGGGCGCGCGGATCGACTGGCGCCGCTCTGGCCGCGCCGATGTGCATTTCGTGCGCGAAACCGAATGGCAGGCGGCGCAGGCGATCACGCTCTGGGTCGACCAGTCCCAGGCCATGCAATTCACCGGCGACACATCCCGTGCGCCCAAGGCCGAGCGCGCAAGGCTCCTTGCGCTGGCGCTCGCGGTCACGCTGATCAAGGGCGGCGAGCGCGTGGGGCTCATGCCCGACCTGCCCGCGCGCTCGGGCCGCGCGCAGCTTGACCCGCTCGCGCTGCGTCTGGTGCAGGACGGGCCGCGCGACGATTACGGCACGCCGCCCGATGCGGTGCTGCCAGCCCATTCACAGGTCGTGTATCTGTCGGATTTTCTTGGCGATCCCACCCGCGTGCAAGACAGTGTCGGGCGCGCCGCAGATCGGGGCATTCGCGGCATGATCGTGCAGATCCTCGATCCGGTGGAAGAGGAGTTTCCCTATCAGGGCCGCTCGATCTTTGAATCCATGACCGGCGCGCTGCGCCATGAGACATTGCGCGCCAATGACCTGCAGGAACGCTACCGGGCGCGGCTTGCAGAGCGCAAGGACATGCTGAACGCCCTCGCCCGCGCGACCGGCTGGCAGGTCACCACCCATCACACGGATCAGCCCGCCAGCGCGGCGCTGTTGTGGATGTGGCAACAGCTCGACGCAGGCAGGGGGCGCTGATGATTTCATTCGGTCCGCTTGGCTTTACCGCACCGCTCTTGCTCGCAGCGCTCGTTGCGCTGCCGCTCTTGTGGTGGCTGCTGCGCGCTGTGCCGCCCGCGCCCGTGATCCGCCGCTTCCCCGGTGTGGCGCTCCTGATCGGGCTGAAGGATGAAACGACCGAGACCGACAAGACGCCCCTCTGGCTCCTGCTGTTGCGCGCGCTGGCCATTGCGGCGCTGATCTTCGGCTTCGCCGGGCCTGTGCTGAACCCGCAAGCCGCGCGCGATGGCTCAGGGCCGCTCCTGATCGCACTTGATGCAAGCTGGGCCAGCGGGCGCGACTGGACGCGCCGCACCGACCGCGTGCATGATCTTCTGGCCGAAGCGCAGCGCGCGGATCGCCCGGTGGCCGTCGTGGCGCTCACGGATCCGCCCAATGACGAAACCCCCTTCCGCGCCGCGAATTTCTGGAGCGAGCGCGTCTCAAACCTGTCCCCTGCCCCGTTCACGGCTGATCCCGCGAAGCTCGACGCCTGGATCGACACGCTGCCCGAGGCTTTCGACACATATTGGATCAGCGACGGGCTGGCGCATGACTACCGCACCGATCTGCGCGACAGCCTTCTCGCGCGCGGTGCCGTGACGGTCTTCGAGACCTCGCGCCCGCCGCTCGCCCTCGCACCACCCACGCTGCGCGAAGGCGTCATCAGCTTGAGCGCGCATCGCCCCGAGGGCCTGCCTGCGCAAAGCGTCGAGATCACCGCCACCGGGCGCGACCCGGCGGGCATCGAACGTGTGCTGGCCCGCGCCGAGATGGAATTTGACGCAGGCGCAGCGGCCGCCACGGTCGAGCTGACCCTGCAGCCCGAATTGCGCAACCGCATCACGCGCTTTCAGATCACGGGCGAGCGCAGCGCCGGGGCCGTGGCGCTCAGCGATGACGCCTTGCAGCGGCGCAAGGTGGCGCTTCTGACCGGGCGCGAGGGGCGCGAAGGTCTCGACCTGCTCTCGCCGTTTTTCTATCTGCGCCAGGCCCTGGAGCCTGTGGCCGAGCTGATCGAGAGCGCCTCGGTCGATGATCTGCTGCTTACCTCCCCCGATGTGCTGATCCTCGTCGATATCGCGCAGCTGGGCGAGCTGGAAAGCGCGCAGATCCTCGATTTCGTCAATAATGGCGGGCTGTTGCTGCGCTTCGCGGGGCCGCGACTGGCCGCAAGCGACGTCGCCCGCGCCGAGGAAGACCCGCTGCTGCCCGTGCGCCTGCGCATCGGCGGGCGTACGGTCGGCGGCGCCATGAGCTGGGGCGCGCCCCGCGAGCTGCGCGCCTTCAGCGACGACTCGCCCTTCGCAGGGTTGACGATTCCGGGCGATGTGACCATCGGCGCGCAAGTGCTCGCCCAGCCTGATCCGACGCTTGCCGAACGCACGATTGCCTCGCTCGCCGATGGCACGCCGCTTGTGACGCGGAAATTCTCGGGCGACGGGCAAGTGGTGCTGATCCACACGACCGCGAATGCGCAATGGTCGAACCTGCCGCTTTCGGGTCTCTTCGTGCAGATGCTCGAGCGGCTGGCGGTCTCCACCCGCCCCGCTGCACCGACGTCCGACGCGATGGAGGGCACCACATGGCAGCCCGAGCGCGTGCTTGACGGCTTCGGCCAGGTGCAGGACGCCAGCGCACAGCCCGTCATTGCGGGCGCGCGGTTGGCCGAGGGCCGCTTTGGCCCCGACCTGCGCCCCGGCACCTATCACAGCGCGGCAGGCACGCTTGCGCTCAATATCGGCACGGATGAGATGGTGCTGGAGCCAGCAAGCTGGCCCGGCACCGTCAGCGTCGAGCGCGACACTGTTGCGCAGGAACGCGATCTGGCGGGGCTGTTTCTGACCCTTGGTCTGGCGCTTCTGATGATCGACATTCTCGCCGCGCTCTGGATCTCGGGGCGTCTGCGCGCCGCAGGCGGTAGCGTCGCGACTGTGCTGCTGGGCATCACGCTGCTGCAGGCCACACCCGCGCAGGCCGATGACCGTCTGGCGCTGCAGGCGACGTCGCAAATGGCCTTCGGCCATGTCCTGACCGGCGATGTCCGCGTCGATGAGGTGGCGCGCGCGGGGCTGCTGGGGCTAAGCCGCGTGCTCTATGCGCGCACCTCGATCGAGCCTGCGCCGCCCATCGGCATTGATATCGAGCGCGATGAACTTACCTTCTTTCCCTTCCTCTACTGGCCGATCACCGAGGACACGCCCATCCCCTCGGACGCGGCCTATGCGAAACTCAATCGCTATCTGCGCGGGGGCGGCATGATCATGTTCGACACGCGCGATGCGGAACTCGCAGGGCTGACCCGCACCACGCCCGAAGCGCGTCGGCTGCAAGCCATCGCCCGCCCGCTCGACCTGCCGCCACTGGAGCCGATCCCCGAAGATCATGTCCTCACCCGCACCTTCTATCTGATCCAGGACTTTCCGGGGCGTTACCAAGGCCGCGATGTCTGGGTCGAGGCCGCCCCGCCCGATGCCGAACGCGCTGACGGGATGCCGTTTCGCAACCTCAATGACGGGGTGACGCCAGTGATCATCGGCGGGCATGACTGGGCCGCTGCCTGGGCCGTGGATGATGGCGGCCGCCCGCTGGTGCGGCTCGGCATGGGCTTTGCAGGCGAGGAACAGCGCGAGATCGCCTATCGCTTCGGGATCAATCTGATCACCCATGTGCTGACCGGAAACTACAAATCCGATCAGGTGCATGTCCCCGCGCTACTCGAAAGGCTCGGCCAATGACCGGCGGACAGACAGTCATCTTCGCGCCCCTTCTCGCCTGGCCCGTGATCTGGGCGCTCGCCGCCTTTGCCGCGCTTCTCGTGGGCGTGGCGCTCTGGCGCGGGTTGCGCGGCTGGTGGCTGCGCGGGCTCGCGGCCTGCGCGCTGCTCGCGGCACTCACGAATCCCTCGCTGCAGACCGAGGATCGCGAAACCCTGAGCGACATCGCGCTTGTGGTGGTCGATGAAAGCGCCTCGAACAAGATCGACATCCGCGCCGAGCAGACCGAGGCGGCGCTTGCGCATCTCGAAGACACGCTGGCGGGCGTCGGCAATCTCGAAACCCGCGTGGTGCGCTTGGGCGACGGGCCGCGCAATGCCGGGACCGAGTTGTACACAGCGCTGGCCGATGCGCTGGCCGACCTGCCGCGCGACAGGGTCTCGGGCATATTCGCGATCAGCGACGGGCAGGTGCATGACAGCCCCTCGGGCCTCACCCTGCCCGCTCCGTTTCACTTGCTGAAAACCGGCAGCGCGGATGACTGGGACCGCCGCCTGATCCTGCGCAACGCGCCCTCTTTCGCCATCCTCGGCGAGCCGATCACATTGGGGCTGCGCATCGAGGATCAGGGCGCTGTCCCTCCCGGCCAGAGCGGCTTTGCGACACTGAATTACGCGATCAACGGCGAAGACATGCGCACAGCGCGCGTGCCGGTCGGCGAGGATATGGAGATCACGGTCACGCTGGAACGCGGCGGCATGAATGTGCTGCAATTCGAGCTTGAAGAAGCCGAGGGCGAGCTGACGACCCGCAACAATTCCGCCATCGTGCAGATCAACGGCGTGCGCGACCGGCTGAGCGTGCTGCTCGTCTCAGGCGAGCCGAATGCCGGTCAGCGGACATGGCGCAATCTGCTGAAATCCGACCCGGCGGTGGATCTGGTGCATTTCACCATCCTGCGCCCGCCAGATCGCCAT
>PXDM01000398.1 GCA_003565055.1 Paracoccaceae bacterium | reverse complement strand
GCCCCGCCCGCTTCACGCATCTGCGCACGCAGGGCCTGCATCTCGGCAACCGTGAGGCCCGTGTATTGTGCAACCACAACCACGCCAGAGCTTTCGAAGATTTGGCCGAGTTCCTCGACCACTTTCTCTTTTTGGGCTCTATCCACAGGGTCTCTCCAAATTACAGGAGGGTTTCCCCTCCAGCTCGTTGCGCCAGGCTTTGGGCCTGACATGAGGTCCGAACGGGCCTTCCCAATACCGCCCGAGGAAAACTCCCCGACTTTATTGTTCCCCTCCCGTCTCAGGCAGGAATTATGGTGGCAACCACCACCCACCGTCTCGGACGAATCATTCCGGGCAACAGGGAACCCCCGCAGCCGGAACGAAGCGATGCCCTAGCTCATGGCGCTGCCAATGCCAAGGGCAAAATTTCAGGGCAGTCGTTAACCAAGTTGACAATCCCGAGATATGCGTTCTGTGGCCTCACTCGGAGCCTTGGACCTGCGCGCGATAGTGCGCGGCTTCGGCCCGGGCCTCGCGCAGACCATCCATCGCGGCGGCGAGCTCCGCTTCGGTCTGCGACAGGCGCGCAGTCAGATCGCGCTCGCGGGTCTCGACATATTCGATGGCCTGATCGCGGATCAGTTCGGCCTCATGCAGCGCCTGCGCCATGCGGTCAAGCTCTCCCAGATCCTGCTGGCGCACACGGGTGAAGCGGTGCACCAGCCAGTTCGTGAACCAGCCCAGCCCGAAGGCCACAAACAGGATGATCGCGGTCACGATCACGAAGTTAATTCGGTCCATGGGGTCCTCTCTTGCGCGCTTGCCGCGTCTTGGCTGGCTGGCTCATCGCTGCGGGCGTTCTGGCGGGCGCGGACTGTCGCCGGCGCCTTCGGTGACGAAGATCTCCAGATCGGCTTCGTCGCGTGGCGCAGCCGCCTCGGCCGTCTCAGGCTCAGGCACGGTGCCGGTTTCGCGCTCCGCGCGCGCTGCTTCCGCCGATGCGCCGATCAGCTTGAATTCGATCCGGCGATTGGCCTCGCGCCCCGCAGCGGTGGAATTGTCCGCGATGGGAAATTCCGGCCCGTAACCGCGCGTTTCATATTCCGAGACCGGCACCCCGCGCGCGACCAGCGCGGCCTTGACCGCATCCGCGCGCTGCTGGCTGAGGCGCATATTCGTCTCCAGCCGCCCCTGGCTGTCTGTATGCCCGCCGATTTCGACCTCCATCCGCCCGCAATTGCGCAGGATTTCGGCAATCTCATCGACCACCTGCATCGCTCCGGCGACAATCGTCGCGGACCCCGGATCAAAGGTGATCTGCTGGACCTCCAGCGTCTCCTCGATCCAGCGCTCGCAGCGTCCGGGCGTGGGCTGCATCGCAATCGGGTCAAAGCGCTCGTCATAGGTGATGTTGAGGTTGAACACTGCCCCCTGCCCCAGCTTCTCGGCTAGGACTCGCGCAATGTCGTCCGTCGCATTGGGATTGCCGGAAACGCCTGTGACATCCATCCGCTCGGGACGGACGCGGATCATGCCATGTTCAAGCTGGCTGAGCACATCGACCGCCAGAAGCGCGCGCACGGGCCAGCCTTCGGGCAGATCAGGATCAACCCGCGCTGTCATCATCACAGAGGGCAGCCCGAATTCTGCCCGCGCCAGGGATTGCACCGCTTCGCGTAACCGCTCATCGCTCAGCCGCCCGCGCAGGATCACCGCGCCCTCGACCGAACGCGAGGCCACGAATTCCAGCACATCATCGGTGCGTGAGATATCTTCTTCGCTCGGCGGCAGGCGCGTGGCGGTCAGGGAAAACACATCTGGCAGCGCTGTCTCCAGCGCGCCGACCGCCTGGTCGAACTCGGCCAAGGGCACCGAATTGGGCACGACCAGCGAAATATCGGAATCGGCCAGCGTCACGGTGCCCGCCCCGACCCGCGCCAGCGCCCGGATGGCTTCGACCGCACCCGCCTGCCAGCGCGGCGACGGGCTGCCGAGACCGATGGTGCAGGTCAAGGCACCCGTGGCCCCCGCCCCGCGCGCGGCGCTGATGATGGCTGCGCGCGCATCGGTGCTATCGGCGGAACAGGCGTCAAACCGCGCGCCGTCCTCATCCATCACGAAACGCAAGGTGAAAGGCGTGATCACCGGGCGCGGGGCCGAGATATTGACCGTGCTGATCACCCCGCGCGGACGCGCCCGCGCCAGCTTGTCGCGCATCTCGTCGCGCTGGCGCTCGCTTTCGGCCAGTCCAGTGATCTCGACCCGGTCGGCCGTGACGGAAATCTTGCTCGATGGCACCATGATCAACGCATCGAGGCCGAAATTCACAGCATCGGCCCAGCCTGCGGGCATGGGATGGCTCGCGCGCTCGATCATGTTGACGACGGAAATCTCCGGGTCGATGGCCTCAATCCGGGCGACAATCGGCTCGGCATCATATGCGGCGGGAACAAGGCCGATCATCGACACATCGAGCCCGTTGCGCAGGATTTCCAGCAGGAACCGCGGCGCGGCGATTTCCATGGACGGGGCGACGGCAATCGCATCAATGACACGTTCCGGGGCCACGACGCCCGTCACTGCGCTGATGGCGCGGAAGCGTGCGGCCTCGCTCTCGGCCTCGCCGCTCAGCGTGACGAGCAGCCCGTCGGTCGCCACATCGGCCCAGGCGATGTCCTGTTCGGCCAACGCCTCACGCGCGTCGCGCTCCAGCGCAAACTCAATCGCTCGCACCGCAAGCGATGCCGCGCCAACTGCGAGGCATGCAGCGAGCACGAAAGCGGCGACTGTGACCAGCGAGGCGCGGCCCGAGCCGGGGACTGATGCGATCCGGGCCCGCATCCGTGCGGCGAAACTTGACGGGTTTTCGTTCATGGCAGTCCCCTAGCGCCAAGCGGTCCCGGGCGCAATCACACGAAGATCGCGATGGCAAGAAACAGCGCAGCCAGCAAGCCCGCATCGCGATTCGAGCGGAACAAGCGCAAGCACTTTTCCGTGTCGTCGATGTCGAGCTTGCCCAATTGCCAGTTCATATGCAGCCCCAGCGCCCAGGCCCCGGCAAGCGCCAGCGACATTTTCAGCGGGTCGGCCAAGGGGGCCAGCGCGTAAATGATCGCGAGCGACATCAAGACCACGGCAGCCACCAGAAACCCGCGCAGCCAGGTCTCGGTCTGGTCTCCAAAGAGCCGCGCGGTGGATTTCACCCCGATCAGCGCGTCATCTTCGCGGTCCTGATGGGCGTAGATCGTGTCGTAGAACAGCGTCCAGCAAATCCCCGCGAGATAGAGGAACACGGGCGGCAAGCCCAGCGCCCCGGTCTGCGCCGTCCACAACAGCACCGCGCCCCAATTGATCGCCAGCCCCAGAAAGACCTGCGGCCACCAGGTGAAGCGCTTGGCAAAGGGGTAGAGCGCGACCAGACCCAACGACATCAGCCCCAGCCCGATGGCAAGCCAATTGAAGGTGAACAGGATCAGCGCCGCGAGCCCCATCTGCGCACCCATCCAGATCAGCGCCTGCCGCAGCGTGACCTGCCCCGATGGAAGCGGCCGCGAGCGCGTGCGTGCCACCTGAGCGTCGATATCGCGATCCGTGATGTCGTTCCATGTGCAGCCGGCCCCGCGCATCAGAAACGCCCCGGCGGCGCTTGCGACGAAGAGCCAGAGCGTGAACCAGCCCGCAGTTTCGGGATGCGCGGCCGCCCCCAGAAACAAGCCCCACCAACACGGCAGCAGCAAGAGCCATGTCCCAACGGGCCGATCCGCGCGCGAGAGCCGTAGATAAGGCCGCGACGGCGCGGGCGCGTAAGCATCGACCCAATTGGCCGGGGCCGCATCCGCAACAGCTTTGGAATGCGCCGGAGCCTCTGGCCTTTGGTCGGTCTCGGTCATACTCTGGGCCCCATGGACAGCACGCGCGCGAAAATTCGTCTCTTTGTAGATCAGCCCTTGGGGGCGGGGCAAGCCGTTGCCCTGTCGCAACCGCAGGCGCATTACTTGGGCAATGTGCTGCGCAAGGGGCCGGGCACGGATGTGGCGCTGTTCAACAATCGCGATGGCGAATGGCGCGCGGAGTTGGTGGAACTAGGCAAGCGTGGCGGCGTGGCGCTGTGTCGCATGCAATCGGCCCCGCAGCGCATGCCGCCCGATCTTTGGTTGATCTTCGCGCCCATCAAGAAAGCGCGCACGGATTTCATTGTCGAGAAAGCCGCTGAATTGGGCGCCGCGCGCATTCTGCCGGTGCAGACTGCATTCACCAATTCCGAACGCATCCGGCAGGACCGCCTGCAAGCCCATGCTGTTGAGGCCGCCGAGCAATGCGGCGGCACCTTTGTGCCCGAAGTCGCGGCGCTGCAACCGCTGGGCCGCTTGCTCGATCACTGGCCCAACGACCGCGCGCTGATCTTCGCAGACGAATCGCTCGCCGAAGAAGCGCGCACTGCCTCACTGCCCCCGGCCCCAGCGGCGCTGCTGATCGGGCCAGAGGGCGGGTTTTCGGACGGCGAGCGCACCCGCCTGCGCGCCATGGCCGAAGTGCATCCCATTGCGCTCGGCCCGCGTGTCCTGCGCGCCGATACTGCGGCAGTCGCCGCCCTGACGCTCTGGCAAAGCGCGCAAGGGGACTGGCGCTGATGCGCCCCGCCCGGCCCGAAGACGCCCCCGCGATTGCGGCCTTTCTCGCGCCCCGCATCGCGACCTCGATGTTCCTGATGTCCAATCTCGAAGCGCATGGCCTGGGCGGCGGCTCCGCGCATCCGCATGCGACGCGCTACATGCTCAGCCATGACGCGCAGGGCGGGCTCAAGGGTGTGCTCGGCTGCACGCGCGGCGGGTATCTCATGTGCCAATATCCCGGCCTCGGCCCGACCGAAACCGATGCGTTCCTCGCGGCACTCGGCCCGCAATCGGTGCTTGGCATCACCGGCGAGTCCGCACAGGTGGCGCAGATCCTGCCCGCGCTCACGGCACGCGGCGCGAACTGGCTCAAAGACAGCGAGGAGCCGCTGTTCACCCGCCCGCTGGACGATCTCGCGCGCCCTGAGGTGACATTGCGCGAACCAGATATGCGGGACCGGGCGATGCTTGAGGCATGGTTTCCGCTCTATCTGCGCGAAACCGGGCTGCCCGCGACCGAGGCCGATTGCGTGCGCTATATCACGCGGGTGCTGAATGAAAGACAAACGCAGCTCCTGATCGGGCCAGAGGGCACGCCCATCGGCATGACCAGCCTCAACGCCCGCGCAGGCGATGCCGTGCAGGTCGGCGGCGTCTTCGTGCTGCCAGCGCATCGCGGGCAGGGGCATGCCGGGCGCATGGTCACCGCGCATCTGTGGCAGGCCCGTGCGGGGGGTGCAAAACGCG
>PXDM01000178.1 GCA_003565055.1 Paracoccaceae bacterium | reverse complement strand
CCGCGCGCGCCCGCGCCTCGCGTTCGGAGACATCCATATGCGTGCGGATCGTCTCGATCAGTTGTTGCGCGACCGTGTAAAGCGGGTTGAGGCTGGTCAGCGGATCTTGGAACACCATCCCGATGCGCCGCCCCCGGATGCGGCGCATCTTCTCGCGCGGCAGGTTGTCGATGCGCTCACCGCGCAGCCAGATCTCGCCGCCTGCAATGCGGCCCGGCGGCTCCAGCAGGCCAATGATCGCGGCCCCGGTCAGGGATTTCCCGGCCCCGGATTCACCGACCATGCCCAGCACTTCGCCCTCGGCGATGTCGAAAGACACCCGGTCAAGCGCGCGCAGCGTGCCGCGTCGGGTCGGAAATTCAACGATCAGATCGCGGACAGACAGAAGCGCAGTCATCAGCGCAGCCTCGGGTTCAGGGCGTCGCGCAGCCAGTCGCCCAACAGATTGACCGAGAGCGCGAGTGCCAGCAGCGTCACCGCCGGGAAGAGCAGGATCCACCATTCACCCGAGAACAGGAACCCCTGCCCGATGCGGATCAGCGTGCCCAAGCTTGGCTGGGTGGGCGGCACACCGACGCCGAGGAAAGACAGCGTGGCCTCGGCGATGATCGCGAGCGCGAGGCCGATGGTCGCGATGACCAGCACCGGCCCCATGACATTGGGCAGGATGTGGCGGATCAGGATGCGCGCAGGATGCACGCCGATGACGCGCGCGGCCTGCACATATTCCTTGCTCTTCTCGACCATCGCCGCGCCGCGCACGACACGCGCGTAATTCACCCATTCCGACAGGCCAATCGCCACGATCAGCACCCAGATCGCCATCGCATCGCGCAGCGCGGGCGGGATGAAACCGCGCGCCACGCCGAAGATCAGGAGCGCCAGCAGGATCGCCGGAAAGGTCAGCTGCACATCGGCAATCCGCATCAACAAGCTGTCGATCCAGCCCCCGCGATAGCCCGCGATCAGCCCCAGCGTGATGCCCAGCACCATCGCAAACAGCACCGCCATGAAGCCCACGAAAAGCGAAATCCGCGCGCCATAGAGGATGGTCGAGAACACATCGCGGCCCTGATTGTCGGTGCCCAGCCAATAGAGATTGCCGGTGAACTGGTTGGGCTGCATTGGCGGGGTGAAGCCGTCCATCAGGTTCAGCGAGGCCGGGTTGAAAGGGTCATGCGGCGCAAGCCAGGGCGCGAAGATTGCCGCCAGAATGATCAGCAGCGACACCGCTGCGGCGACAATCGCCAGCGGTGAATGGCGGAAGGACCAGGCGATGTCGCTGTCCCAGGCGCGGGCGAAGGCATTGGGGCGGTCTTCGGGTGTGAAATCGGTCATGTCAGCCCCCCTCAGCTGCGGGCATTGGCGCGATCAACGCGCAGGCGCGGGTCAACCGCGTAATAAAGCAGGTCCACGATCAGATTGATGATCACGAAGACAAGCGCGATCAGCATCAGATAGGCGGCCATCACGGGCACATCGACGAAGCGCACGGAATTGATGAACAGCGCGCCGACGCCCGGCCATTGGAACACGGTTTCCGTGATGATCGAAAAGGCGATGATCGAGCCCATCTGCAGCCCTGTGATGGTGATCACCGGCACCAGTGTGTTTTTCAGCGCATGGCCGAAATTGACCGCCCGGTTGGACAGGCCCCGCGCGCGGGCGAATTTTATGTAATCGGTGCGCAGCACTTCCAGCATCTCGGCGCGCACCAGCCGCATGATCAGCGTCATCTGATAGAGGCCCAGCGTGATCGCAGGCAGGATCAGCGAGGCCCGCCCGCTTTCCGTCAACAGCCCGGTGCGCCACCAATTGCCGAGCGGCACCACCTCACCGCGCCCGAAACTCGGCAGCCATTGCAACTCGACCGCGAAGACCCAGATCAAGAGCACCCCGATCAGGAATGTGGGCAGCGACACGCCGATCAGCGAGACGGTCATGATCGTGCCCGACAGCCAGTTCCCGCGCCTGAGCGCAGTGAAGACGCCGAAGCCCACGCCAAAGGCAAAGGCCAGCACGCCGGAGACCAGCGCCAGTTCCAGCGTGGCAGGCAGGCGCGAGAGGATCAACTCCATGACGGGCTGTTGCAGGCGGTAGGAAATCCCGAAATCGCCCTGCACGGCGCGGATCACGAATTTGGCGAATTGCACCGGGAAAGGATCGTTCAGCCCCAACGCCTCGCGGATCTCGGCGCGCTCGGCCAGCGTGGTTTCCTGCCCCACCATCGAGGCCACAGGATCGCCCACGAAGCGAAACAGCGCGAAGGCGACCAGTGCCACAGTCAGCATGACCATGACCGATTGCAACAGACGGCGCAGGATGAAAGCGATCATGACGAACCTCGGGGGAACGGGACACGCATCGCGGCCCTTTAACGAGAAACCCGCGCGGCATGTCCCGCGCGGGTCGATGCGTGATGCCGGGCTTAGTCGAAGCTGACCGTGGTCATGCGCGGCTGGTTTTCCGGATGCACATCGAGATTGATCCCGTCGCGCATCGCATAGGCCAGCACCTGGTTATGAACGTTCAGGAAAATGCGCTCTTCCATCACCTCATCCCAGATTTCCGCGATCACGGCGTCGCGCGCCTCGAGATCGGTCATCGTGGCGAGCGACTGGATTTTCGCGTCCAGCTCCGGGTTGGAATAGCGCGACCCGTTGAAGGAGCCGTAACTGCCTTCGCGCGTGTGGACGAGGAAATCGAACACATACTGGCTGTCGAAGGTCGGAACACCCCAGCCCAGCAGATAGAAATCAGTCTCCCAATTCTCGATCAGCGGGAAATGCAGCGAGCGGGTCTGTGCATTCAGATCGACCCGAATGCCGATCTGCGCCATCATGCCGACCAGCGCCTGACAGATGGATTCATCGTTCAGATAGCGGTCATTCGGGCAATCGAGCTGCACCGAGAAGCCATCGGCAAAGCCAGCCTCTTCCATCAACGCGCGTGCGCGTGCCAGATCAGGATCGCCGAACGCGTCCATCTCCTCGGTCCAGCCATTCACGAAGGGCGGCAAGGGTGCGGCCGAGGGTTGCGACTCGCCGCGCATCACGACTTGCCGGATTGCATTGCGGTCGAGCGCCAGTGCCATGGCTTCGCGCACCAGCGGTTCCGCGAAAGGATTGGTCGCCGCATCCGACGAGGCCAGCGTGTCAGAGGTCATATCATAGCTGAAGAAGATATTGCGGTTCTCCGGGCCGCGCACGACGCGGATGCCGTCCGTCTGTTCCAGCCGCGCGATATCCTGCACAGGCACGTCCTGCACGATATCGACCTCGCCCGACAGGAGGGCTGCCACACGCGTCGCGGCTTCGGAAATCGGGGTGTAGATGATCTCGGTCACCGCGGGCGCCTCGTCCCAGTGGTCCTCGAAAACCTGCAGGACCGTGCGCACTTCGGGGTCGCGTTCGACCATGCGATACGGGCCGGTGCCGTTGGTGTTGCGCACCGAATAGGCTTCTTCGCCGGCGGCGAAATTCGGCGCGGTCTCGACGCCATTGGCCTCGGCCCAGGCTTTCGACATGATGAACGTGTTGGTCAGGTTCTGCACATAAAGCGGCGCGGGACCGGCCATGCGGACATGCACCGTGGTGTCATCCACTGCGATGACTTCTTCGACGGCGGCATGGAGCGCGGCCATGCCGGACGGGGTCGTGCGCGCGCGGTCGAGCGAGAAGACCACGTCCTCGACAGTCATGTCGCTGCCATCATGGAATTTCACGCCCTCGCGGATCGTGAAGACCCAAATGGTTTCATCGTCTTCCGAGATGCCCCAGTCTGTCGCCAGACGCTGTGTCAGTGTGCCGTCATCATCGCGGCCCACGAGGGTTTCATAGATGTGATGGTTCAGCGTGTGGGTCGGGCCTTCGTTCTGGCTGTGCGGGTCCATGGTCAAGGCATCCGTGACGCGCGCCCAGCGAACGGTCTCGGCGAGCGCCGCGCTGCCTGAGACGATCATCGCTGCTGCAGCGACACTGGCCAGAAGACCCGTGCGTGTCCGATGCAGGATTGGGGGCATTTGCATTGGTATCTCCCTGTGTTTTTTCTGTGTTTTTCACGTCCCTTGCGCGGCTCTGTCCGCCAGCGCCCGGAGCATGAATAAATGTTCCGTGGAAAACCGGAACAAGTCAAGCGTGCGACAGTCTCGGGGCGCGCGGCGCTCGTGCTGAACGCCGCGTCATCTGGTCTGACGTATTTGGCGGCACTGCGTGATCAGATACGACATTGGCGCGACTGTGGCTTGTCTGCGCAGGCGGGCTGTGGAATGGATCAGGCGCATCACCTTCCTGAGCTTGGGAAACAGCCGACATGACGAATTACACTCTCACTGTGACCTGCCCCACTGCGCGCGGCATCGTGGCCGCCATCGCGAGTTTTCTCGCCGAGCAAGGGTGCAATATCACCGACAGCTCGCAATTTGACGACATGGAGACCGGACAGTTTTTCATGCGGGTGAGTTTCACCAGCGAAACGGGCGCGGACCACGCGACGCTGACCGAGAACTTCGCGCAGATCGCCGCGCAGAAGGGGATGGACTATGCCTTCCATGATGACGCCCAGCGGATGAAGGTCATCCTGATGGTGTCGCGCTTCGGCCATTGCCTCAATGACCTGCTCTATCGCTGGCGCATCGGCGCACTGCCGATCGACATCGTGGCTGTTATCTCGAATCACATGGATTATCAGAAGGTTGTCGTCAATCACGACATCCCCTTCCATTGCATCCCGGTCACCAAACAGAACAAGCCCGAGGCCGAAGCCCGCATCATGGACGTGGTCGAGTCCACTGGCGCCGAGCTGATTGTTCTTGCCCGCTACATGCAAGTCCTGTCTGATGCGATGTGCGCCAAAATGTCGGGCCGGATCATCAATATCCACCACTCCTTTCTGCCCAGCTTCAAGGGCGCGAACCCCTACAAACAAGCCTATGAGCGTGGCGTCAAACTGATCGGCGCGACTTCGCATTACGTGACGGCCGATCTCGATGAAGGTCCGATCATCGAACAGGACACCGTGCGCGTGACGCATGCGCAATCACCCAGCGACTATGTGAGCCTCGGGCGCGATGTCGAAAGTCAGGTTCTGGCCCGCGCCATCCACGCGCATATCCATCGTCGCGTTTTCCTCAATGGCAACAAGACGGTGGTCTTCCCTGCCTCACCCGGCTCTTATGCCTCCGAGCGCATGGGCTGAAAGCCAGCCGGATGTGAGTGACCCCTGCCACGCGCGTTGCGCGGACATGCCGTGAATTGAACGGGTTAGGAGCCGGATCCGGCTGAACGGGGCGCACGCTGGCAGAGCCACGCGCAAGTGGCGGCTGGTCTGACTGTATTTTCGATCAAGAGCGTGTGCGGCCAATAACTCAGGCAAGGCTATTGGTCTTGCGAAACGCATCCGATCCCGGACATATGTCGTGTCGGTCAGAAATAGCTGCGAACAAGAGCCTCCGACACAAGCCGCCAGCCATCCGCGATGACAAAAAACGACAGTTTGAATGGCAAGGAAACGATGGCCGGCGGGACCATCATCATACCCATGGACATCAGAACCGCCGCGACGACAAGGTCGATGATCAGGAATGGCAGGAATATGAGAAAGCCGATCTGAAACGCGCGCGTGATCTCACTGAGCATGAATGAGGGCACCAGGACTGACAATGGCGCATCGGGTGCCAGTTCCGTGCTCACATCCGGCCGCAATCCGGCGAGGCTGGCGAATGTCTGCGGATCAACGCGCGCGGACATGAACAATCGAAACGGGTCGAGAACCTGCACAAACGCCTCGTCAAGCTCCATTGCGCCGTCGCTCAAAGGGACGATTCCGCCCTGCCATGCAGCGACGAAGACCGGCTCCATCACGAAATAGGTCAGGAACAGCGCGAGCGAGACGATCAGCATATTGGGCGGCGATTGCATCAGCCCCATGGCTTGCCGCAGAATGGCCAGCACTGTGACGATAAAGGGAAAACACGTCACCATGACCAACAGTCCGGGCACAAGGCTGAGCAGGGTCAGCAGGATCAGAAGTTGAACGGTACGCACGCTCAACGCCCCCTGATCCCCGAAATCCAGACTGATTTCCTGTGCCTGCACCCCGGTTGCATGGAGCAGAAGCCCTGCGCCGATCAGGCCCCAGATGAGGACACGGAATACCATTGGATCAGAGCGCTTCACGCAGGTCGATGATCTCGATCAGCCGGACGCCGAGATAGCCAGCCTGATCACCCTCAAGTTCCTGCAGTTGTCCCCGCGCAATCAGTTTGTCGCCGATATACAATTCGACCGGGTCCTCCACCCGCCGGTCCAGCGCAATGACGGAATCGCGTTTCATGCGGACCAGATCACGCACAAAAGGTCGCGCCCTCCCGACGGAAATCGCGATCTCGATCGGGACCTGATTCAATATCCCACTGCCCAAATCCGCGTCATCCATGTGCGACCTCCGATATGTGTTGACGTTGGTGAGTTTGCGCCAAGATTTCCTTGAGACGCGTCAGCATTGTGTCGAAATCCAAAACCCGCTCCTGCGCACCGAGCGTGAGGGAGACCTGCGCTTCCGAAAAGCTCTCTTCAGGAACCAGCTTGATCTCAAGCCCGGGCACATTTGACACGAGCGATTCAAGGGTCTCAAGCGACGCCGGGGCGCACATGATACGAACTGGCAAGCGCGTGTTATCGGAAATCAGTTTTGCGATTTCTGCCTCAAAAGCTTTTTCCACGGCGAGTGACGTCATCTCCGGCAAGATTTTGGAAATAAGCGTTTCGAGCAGCGCGATGAAAGCGCCTTCCAGCGCGGCATGCGCCTCATTGTAAGTGAAGCTTATGCTCTGCAAAGCGTCTTCAGAGGCAATTTTTCGCATCGCGTCCTCGTTTCGCATATGCTCGAGCGCGTCCTGCCAGCCTGCAGCATAGCCTTGTTCGTAAGCTGTCTCGCGCAGTTTTTCGGCTTGCTGCACATCGAAGACGCTGTCTTCGTCGGTGATTGATGCAGTCTCGAAAATTTCGAGTTTCAGCATGACGTCCCTCACTTGGCTTCCTTGCGGTCATCCATCCAGTGCCGGAGAACCTGGACCGAATCCTCGCCGCGCTCTTCGATCAGGTTCCTGAGCCGTGCTACGGGGTCGTCAGAATCGGCCGTCGCACTCACTGCATCAAAACCCGGGAATGATGTCTCGGCGTTGAATAGCTGCGGCGTGAAGAGATCCATCGGCTCATCAGCTTCGTCCGGCTGGTCTTTCGCTCTGGTGGCCTGCAGAATCGGACGCAACACGAACAGCGAGATGACAATAAGCGAAACCAGCAGAAACGCCCATTTCAACAATGTCATGACGTCAAGTGTTCCCGGAGCGAACCACCCGGAACTCGCTTCACTCCCGATCGCGGCAACAGGCTCAAAGGGCAGCGAGCGCAAGGTAATGACATCACCACGCGCTTCATCAAAGCCGACTGCAGAGGCAACGAGTTCGCGCAGCGAGTCAAGTTCGGCTTCGTTACGCGGGCGCCATTCGGCCTGACCGTCTTCACCAGTTTCACGTATGCCATCGATCAGCACGGCCACGGTCATACGCCGAATCCCCCCCGGCTGACGCTCGATTTCTCGGCGCGTCTCGGAGACCTCGAAATTCGTGCGCTGCCGGTTCTGGCTTTCGCGTGTTTCTGCAGCCCCATCGCTTTCAGCCGCATCACCATCGGGGAGATTGCTCGCGACTGTGACCCCCTGGCTCCGCGTATCGGTCGAATTCAGGGTGTTTTCTTCGACTTCACTGCTGATCGCGACCCGGCTCTCCGGATCAATCGACCGTTCATGATAGATTTCACGGTCAGTTATGGTTTCTATACTGAGCTCGACTACTGCGCGTCCATGTCCGACATGCGCCTCTAACAACCGTTCCACATTACGACGCAGTTCCTGCCGAAGATCTGCCGTTTGCCCTGATGCGTTGACCTCTTCCTCAGGCCCGTAGACCATGCCGCCAAGCGCATCAATCACAGAGACCTGGTCCGGGGACATTCCAGCGACGGCTGAGGCCACGAGAAACCGAAGTGAACGTGCCTGAACCGCCGTCAGGGGCGCCCCCGAAGTTGTCACAGTGACAGATCCCGTCGGCGTGATTTCGCGCCGGAAGGCACCGCTTCCGCCCTGTGAGATATGCACCCGCGCGGCGCGGACATAGGGGCTCGCAACAATTGTGCGCGCGAGCTCACCCTCCTTGGCGCGCCAGTATGCAGCGTCGAACATCTGGGACGTCGTGCCAAATCCGCTCAGTGACTCGAGCAATTCGTATCCCGAATGAGAGTTCGCCGGCAAACCGCTCGCAGCAAGCATCAGCCGCACTTCGTCGCGCATGCGCGACGGTACGAAAATTGCATCTCCGCGCACGTCATAGGTCACGCCACGCGCATCCAGCGCCTGTATCACTTCACCCGCAGCCGCATCCTCCAATCCGGCATAGAGCAGAGACATGCCGGGTGCGCTTGCGATCTTGGTCATCATGAATATCGCGGCGAACATAGCTGCCGTGGCACCTATCACCAAGATTCGGCGTTGTGTGTCCAGCGCATTCCACAGGGTCTGTAACTGCGTCAAAGCCGCTCTCCTTGAAACGGGATTCTCCCGGATGTCCTCGTTTTCGCCCAGACCGATTAACATTCGGTTAGTGACCATGTGCGAAAACGAAGATGTTGATTCTCGGGAAAGACACGATGACAGACGCAACATCAGGCGATATCGCCACGTCAGATTCAGACACCAAAAAGCGCTCGCTGCTTCCGATCATTCTGGGCGTTGTCGGGGCTCTCATTCTGGGCGGTGGGGGGTTCTATGCAGTCTATTCCGGCCTCGTGTTCGGGCCGAAATCTGCGAAACCTCCTGTTGCCTCGATTGACATGGACTTTGCCTATGTCCCTGTCGAGAATCTCACGATCACGCTCGCCGGAACCTCTCCGCCGAGACATTTGCGCTTTTCGGGACAAATCGAAGTGCCGACCAGTTCCCAGAGCGAAATGATGCGATTACAGCCACGTTTTCTGGATGTCATAAACACGTATTTTCGCGCCATTGACCCCCAGGACTTGTTGGAGCCAGCCGCACTGATCCGCCTCCGCGCCCAGATTCTTCGGCGACTGAAAATCGTCGCGGGAGACGCGCATATCCAAGACTTCCTGATCACAGAATTTATCCTCAACTAGAGCGGAGCGAACATAAATGGATCTTGTTATCAACATGATGATTGCGCTCGGAGCGCTTGTCGCGGCGGCCTATTGCATGCTCTTGTCGCGGAGATTGAGAGCCCTGACACGCCTCGATGGTGACATAGGCAAGGCAATCGCAGTTTTGTCGCAGCAAGTTGATGCGCTTACTCGTGCGCTCAAGACAGCGGAGTCGACAAATGCCCAATCAAACAATGTCCTGGAACAACAGATCGGGCGGGCTGATGCAGCAGCACGGCGGCTCGAATTGCTGATGGCTGCGCATCGAAGCACCGAAAAAGTTGCGTTCGACGATGAAAGGCTTGCGACGGCCTCACCGAAAGCGCCTCTGGATGGCGCCGCGACACATGAGGAATTTGCTCCTTTCGCCAGACATACTCAAAGACCCCAGAACGAACCCCGCCCCAGAGTTCTGCGGCAGCGCGATCCAGTTGGGGCGCAATAATGAAGAAAACTGCCGCCATGCAGCAGCGTAAATCCTATGTTCTTGTCGTCCTGGCAGTCATGTTCTTCGCGACTGGCTTGTCACGATTGGGCATGGGGGTTGCCGAAGTCATCGCTGCAGAGTCGTCCGTGGATGCGGCGAATGCTGATGTCGCGGAAGTCGACACGACTGGTGAAGATCAGGTCGATCCGGGTGATCTGTTTCAGACACTCAGAGCACGTGAAGCGCGACTGTTGAAAGCGGAAGCCGAACTTGAGGAAAGACAAGAGCGGTTACGTGAAGCGGAGGCTGGCTTGGAGCGCAAAATATCTGAGCTGATCGACGCAGAAGCACAATTGAAGGCGACGCTCAGGATAACAGAGACTGCGGCCGAAAATGATCTCCAGCATTTGACGACCGTTTTTGAGAGTATGAAACCGCCTCAAGCGGCGGCACTCTTCTCCGAGATGGATATTGAATTCGCGGCGGGCTTTCTGGGCCGTTTACGCCCCGAAATTGCCGGAGAAATAATGGCATCCCTCGACCCTATTGTCGGATACGCGATCAGTGCAGTGCTTGCGGGTCGTCACTCGAAAACTCCCAGGGACTAACTGTGTTGATGATCTGCAAGGCCCAAAAACCGCTACGGCATACACAGAGTGCGTCCGAAAACCGCGTCAAATCAACATGATTCGGGCGAGCCGTGTTTCTTCTGTGTAGTTGCAACGCAGTTCGATTTCCGCACCCGAACGGCGCACGCGCAGCATCACGTCGCGCCCGGCCTCACCGCTGGCACTTGTCACGCTGCGCGAGCCAACGACATCAACCACATCCAAACCACGCTCACGGCCCGCAGCGACACATGCCTGCTCTGCACCTGAGGCGGACCCGCTCTCTCCAGGCAGCGCAGTCGTATCCACAGCATCATCAGCCGGTGGAAGCTGGACCGAAGGCGCGGGGGCTGATGGCGCTGGTGCCTGCGCGAGCGGGGCCAAAGTGCAGGCCGACAGGACCAGAACAGAGGCGAGCGCCACGCCACCGCGCCAGAGGGCATCGTGTTTCGGGACTGTGGTCATGTAAGCTCTCCTCTCAACATGGTCCCGGCTTGGGGACAAAACAGTTCTCAGGCACGCAGCGGTGCCACGCTCGCCTGTCGGGCCGCGAGCAGATCACAGGCGGCTGCGCGCGCCGTGTCCGTGATCGTATCACCCGAGATCATTCTTGCAATCTCTTCAATGCGCTGATCGGCGGAAAGCGGCACAACGCGCGACAGTGTCACATCGTCTCTGGTCTCTTTTTCAACGCGCCAGTGATGATCGCCAAGGGCTGCGACCTGCGGCGAATGGGTCACGACAAGCACCTGCGCCCCGCAGGCCAGGCCGTGCAAACGCCGCCCAACCGCATCGGCTGTCGCGCCCCCGACCCCGCGATCAATCTCATCGAAGATCATCGTCACCCCTTTCGTGCTGCGCGACAGGCAGACTTTCAGCGCCAATAGAAAGCGCGACAACTCCCCGCCCGAGGCGATGCGCGACAAGGGTCCCGAAGGTGCACCGGGATTCGTTGCGACTTCGAATGTGATTGCATCGACGCCCTCCGGGCCGGGATCTGCGGCTGCGATGGCGGTTCGAAAGACCGCCCGCTCCATCTTGAGCGGCGCCAGTTCCTGCGCCATTTCTGCGTCAAGCCGCACGCCCGCCCCCTGCCGCGCAGCATGCAGCGCATCCGCCGCCACATCATACTCTTGACGCGCCTGTATTTCTGCCTGCGCAAGCGCTGCCAGCGCGCGCGCGCCATTGTCGACCTGCTCCAGCCTCTCGCGCAGGTCTTGCGTCAAGCCAGCCAGATCGTCAGGCAGAACCCCATGCTTGCGCGCAAGGCCACGCAAGGCGAAGAGCCGGTCCTCGACCGCTTCCAGCTCGCCCGGAGAGATGTTGAGGCTTTCGGCAACGGCCTCAACCCCCTGCTGTGCCTCGCCCAAAGCATCCATCGCACGGCTGAGCGCCTCAAGCGGCGCATCCAGCGCGCCCTCGACCCCCTCGACTGCGCCTTCGAGCCAACGCGTGGCGTCGATCAGCAAACGCTCGGCCCCGTCTTCCGACAAGGCCGCATGGGCGCGGGCGATGTCGGCGCGCAGCCGCGCGCCAGCTTGCATCTGCCTGCGCCGCGTATCGAGCGCTGCTTCCTCGCCCGGCTCGGGCGCAAGCGACTCGAGCTCCGCCACGGCATGGCGCAAAAACTCCTCTTCGGAGCGCATCGCATCGAGCCGCGCGATTTCCTCCGCATGCGCCTTTTGCGCCTTCGACAGCCCGCGCCAGGCAGTTCGGGTCTGCGCAAGCAGCGCTGTCTCAACCCCGTAGGCATCCAGAAGCAACCGGTGGCCGCGCGGGTTCAGCAGTCCGCGATCATCCTGCTGGCCGTGCAGCTCGACCAGAACTTCCGAGAGCGCGCGCAGCAATTCGCCCGTCGCGCGACGGTCATTGACGAAGGCCGTCTTGCGCCCGTCGCGTGTGTTCACACGGCGCAAGAGCAAGCTGTCACAGGGCGCGAGCCCGGCCTCCTGCAAAACCGCCTGCGCGGCATGATCGGGCGTGAGGGCGAATTCGGCCACGACTTCGCCCTGATCCGCCCCTTGCCGCACCAGATCGGCACGCCCGCGCCACCCCAGCACAAAGCCAAGCGAATCCAGAAGGATGGACTTGACCGCGCCCGTCTCGCCGGTCAGGACATTGAGGCCCGGCTGCAAGCGCAGCTCCAGCCGGTCAATGATCAGCACATCGCGAATGTCGAGCGACAAGAGCATTGCGGCGCATTCCCCTGTGCTGTGCTGCGGGGTCTAGATCCAGTCACCGCGCAGGGCCTGCCGATAGAGGGTTGTGAGCCAGCCCTCGCCGCGCGCTTCAGGCTCCAGCCCCTGCCCGCCAAGCAGGCGGAACGTGTCCTGATAGAATGGGTTGGCCTCGAAATTATGGCCCAGGATGGCCGCTGCAGTCTGCGCCTCATCGCGCAGCCCGAGCGAGAGATAGGCTTCAACCAGCCGGTGCAGCGCTTCGGGCGTATGGGTCGAGGTCTGGAAATCCTCCACGACCACACGGAAACGGTTGATTGCGGCGTTATGATTACCACGCCCCAGATAATAGCGCCCGATCTCCATCTCTTTTGCTGCGAGATGGTCGAAGGCCAGTTCGAATTTCAGGATCGCCGAGCGGGCATAGTCACTGTCGGGATAGGCTTCGATCAGGCGGCGCAGATGCTGGAGCGCCTGAAAGGTCACGCCCTGATCGCGCCCCACCTCATCGACCTGATCATAAAACGACAGGGCGAGCAGATAGGCTGCGTAAGGCGCGTCTTCGTCATTGGGATAGGTGTCGAGGAAGCGCTGCGCGGCCGAGCGGCTCTCATCATATTCGCGCGCCCTGTGATGGGCGAAAGCCTGCATGATCAGCGCGCGGCGCGACCAATCCGTGTAGGGATAGAGCCGCTCGATTTCCTGAAAATAGCGCAGCGATCTGGAGGCCCGGCGCGAGGTTTCCAACTCATATTCGCCGCGTTGGAAAATTTCCTCTGGCGAAAACTCCGCGAGCGATTCATCCGGGCCAGTAGCCCGGTTGCAGGCCGACAGCGCCATCAGCACACAGGCTGCAAGGCCGACGCCCCTGATCCCCGCCTTCGACTTCATATGCTGCTACCCCATCGCGTTTTTGATTGCTCTTCTGTTAGCACATAAAAAAACCGGGCGCAAAACGCCTTTTGTCTCACAATGACGTCTTGGGGCAGATCAAGCCGAGAGCGGCAGATCGGACAGGGACACCCCGACACCCGGCAGGCGTTTGCGCGCAGGCCCGTTCAGTGTCACGATGTCATAGGCATCGGGCTGCGCAAACAGTGTCTGCAAGAGCCGCCCCGTCAGCGCATGGCCCGCGCGCACGCCTTCATAGCGGGCGATCATCGGCAGACCCGCGACATAGAGATCGCCCATCGCGTCGAGCATCTTGTGGCGGACAGGCTCATCTTCGCGGCGCAGCCCGCCCGGCGTCAGCACGCGGCCTTCGTCGAAAACGACAGCATTGTCGAGTGTCCCGCCCAGCGCCAGCCCGACGGCTTGCATCCGTTCCACATCGCGGCGCAGGCAGAAGGTCCGGCAATCGCTCAATTCGCGCAGGAATGCGCCGTTGGACATGACCAGCTGCTCTTGCTGATGCCCTATGGCGGGCTCATCAAAAGCAATCTCGAAAGCAAGCTCCAGCTGGCGCGCAGGCAAAAGCGCGGCACTCGCCCCGTCGCGCACGACCACCACAGGCTTGAGCACCCGCAGCACGCGCAGCGGCGTGTCCTGTTCGACCAGACCGACCGCCAGAATCCGGCGCACGAAAGGCGCGGCGCTTCCGTCGAGGATCGGCACTTCCTCATTGTCGATCTCGATGATCGCATTGTGAACACCGCAGCCGTGAAATGCTGCCAAAAGATGTTCGATCGTTGTCACACGGATGTCATGTTCGTTGCGTAACACTGTGCACAAAGATGCTTCGAGCCAATTTTCAGGTGTCACTGCGATGTCGCGGATCGGCTCTGGGCAATCGACGCGACGGAAGACAAGCCCTGTATTTGCAGGGGCTGGACGCACGCGCAGGCGCACGGGCTTGCCGCTATGCAGCCCCGTGCCCGAAAGTGTCCAGTCTTTTGCAAGCGTTTGTTGCATGGTTTATCCGATCCTGCTCTGGCCGTTTTTTTGATTACCTTCCATAAAGGGCGCTCAGAAGACATATGCAATTCACAGATTATGTCCTGCTGAAATACTCCACGGCAAAAAGAGCGGAAAAGCGCGCAAATCGAGAGCGCGCGCTCAGCCCTTGAGGCCCCGGAACGCCTGTTTCTGGCGATCCGTCCAGTTCACCCGCAGGACTGAGCCATCGGCCTGCATGGTTTCCTCCTCGACCACGCCCTGCTCATAGAGCCAAGCGCGCGCGCGGCCTGCGGAATGAGGCAGATGGAGCTCGTCCTGCGACCGGCTGTCGTCGAGCAGCGCGGTCATTGCGCCATACAACGTCTCGAGCCCCTGCCCGGTCATGGCCGAGGTCAGATAGACGCCCTCCTGCACCGCAGCGCGTTCGGCAAAGCCCGCCTGTTGCGCCTCGTCCAGCAGATCGGCCTTGTTCCACAGCTCGATCTGCGCGCGGGTTTCATCGACGCCCAGATCCGCGAGGATCGTGCGGACATTGCGGGCTTGCTCTTCCGTTTCGGGATGGGCGATGTCGCGCACATGCACGATCAGATCGGCCTCCAGGACCTCTTCGAGCGTGGCGCGGAAGGCCGCGATCAGCTGCGTCGGCAGGTCCGAGATGAAGCCCACAGTGTCCGACAGGATCACATCCTTGCCCGTCGGCAGCGTGACCGCGCGCATAGTCGGGTCGAGCGTGGCGAAGAGCATATCCTTGGCCATCACATCCGCGCCGGTCAGGCGATTGAACAGCGTGGATTTGCCGGCATTCGTATAGCCCACGAGCGCGACCACGGGGAACGGCACCTTGCGCCGCGCGGCGCGGTGCAATTCGCGGGTCTTGACGGTTTTCGACAATTGACGGCGCAGGCGCACCATCTGCGTGTCGATGGTGCGGCGATCCGCCTCGATCTGCGTTTCGCCCGGCCCGCCGACAAAGCCAAGCCCACCGCGCTGCCGTTCCAGATGGGTCCAGGCCCGCACCAGCCGCGTGCGCTGGTAACTGAGCGCTGCGAGTTCCACCTGCAACACCCCTTCGCGCGTGCGCGCCCGGTCGGCGAAAATCTCGAGGATCAGCCCGGTGCGGTCAAGGAGCTTGACCTTCCAGGCGCGCTCGAGATTGCGCTGCTGCACAGGTGTGACAGGCCCGTCAATGAGCACCAGCTCGATCCCGGCCTCCTCAATGAGCGCGCGCAATTCCTCGACCTTGCCGCTGCCAAAGAGCATGCCAGGCAACGCCTTGGGCAGACGCACGACCCGCCCTTCGACCACATCGAGGCCCGGCAGTGCCTGCGCGAGCGCCAGGGCTTCGCCCAGCGCGAGTTCCGGGTCGCGGGCGCGCGGCTGAGATTTGATCTCGGGATGCAGCACCAGCGCACGCGTGGGGGCGGCGCGTGTTTCAGCGCCGTGCCCGGACAGGGATGGACCGCTCTCGGAGGTCAGTTTTCACCCTCATAAAGCGAAATCGGCTGGCCGGGCATGATGGTCGAAATCGCATGCTTGTAGACAAGCTGGCTTTGACCGTCGCGGCGCAGCAGCACACAGAAATTGTCGAACCAGGTGATGACACCCTGGAGCTTGACACCATTGATCAAAAACACGGTAACCGGCACCTTGTTCTTTCGAACATGGTTGAGAAATGCATCCTGAAGATTTTGCTTGTCACTGGCCATGCGTTTGCCTTTTTTTGTTGTGGCGTGTTTGATTTACGCAGGAAGCCTACTCCCTATCAGGTCAATATGAAGCGGGTTCGATCAAACATCCAGCCCCGAAGCCGCAGAAAATGCAGCAACGGCGTAAATTTATCGCCCGCCTTTCAACTGCCCGCAGTGCCGCGCCGCCAGAAAACCGAGAGCAGGAGCAGCACTTCCAGACGGCCCAGCACCATGCCCCCCCCCGTGATCGCAAGGCCCGCAGGTGACAGCGCGGCCCAGTCAAGCGGGTCCGGCCCGGTCATCTGCGCAACGGGGCCGGTCGTCGTCAGGGCGGCGGTGATGTAGATCATCGCGTCTTCCATCCCGACCCCTGTGAGCGTCAGTAGCGCCGTCAGCCCGGTCATCGAAAAGATGAACAGCATCAGGAACAACCATGCCGAGAATGCGCCCTCGCGGCGCAGAAGCCGCAGTCGGGGTCCATCACCCCCGACGCTGTCGGGATGGACCAGTTTCTCGACCTCGCGCCGCGCCTGCCAGAAGAGCGCGAAGACGCGCATCAGCTTGACGCCCCCCGCGGTGGTCGCCACGCCACCCCCACAGAGCGCCAGCGCCAGCAGCACCGTGCCCGCCGCGCCGCTGAACACACCCTCTGCGGACCGTCCGACCTCGCTCACAAAGCCGGAGGTGCTGAGAAAGGACAGGCTGGTGAAGGCAATGCCCCAGAGTTCCGCGAGCCGCGCCATGAAGGCGCTGTCGAGCGGGGCGGTCATCGCGCGCAGGCCCAGAAGCACAAGCAGCGCCAGAAGAATGAACGCGGCCAGCCGCAGTTCCGGGTCGCGCCTGAGGCGGGCCTCATCCTGCCGGACCAGCTGCGCGCCGGGCCAGAGCCGGTGGCTGAAGGCGAGGACCAGCACAAGCGCGATCAGCACTTCCGCCGCGAACCCGCCAAGCGCCCCGTCCGGTGCGATGCCCGCAGTGGAGACAGTTGACATCGCGAGGATCAGCGCCACGACAGGCGGGTTGCCTGCCAGTGACAGCCCGACCCAGAGCGCCAGCGTCACAGCCATATAGACCGGCGCAATCGCGGCTGTGGCTCCGGACATCCGGCTCAGACTGCGGTCGGTATAGCTCTCGTCGATCAGGCTGGCCTTGTGATGCCCGGGGACGCGCCGCTCACCGTCATTGACACGGCGGCGCATGCCAAACAACTCGAACCCGCCGAGCTTCAGCGGCGCGAGCAGCGCAATCGCCGCGACCAGAAAGAACAGCCCCCCACCCCATGCCACAGTCGCGCGCCACAGATTGACCGGGCGCGTGCCTGTGTCTTGCAGGACGCTTGCGCCAGTGGTCGTGAAAGCCGAGAGCATTTCGAACCACGCGCGGAAATAGCCGAGCCCCGGAACCGCCTCGGCCATGGGAATGGCCATCAGTGCAGGCAAGAGCAGATAGGCCAGTGTCAGCAGATAGAAGGGATGCGCATAATCCGTGCTGCGCTGGCGCATCCCGCGATTGGCGAGCGCGACCAGTGCCGCGAGACTCATCAGCAGCAGCCCCGAATAGAGAAAGGCCCGCGCCAGCGCATGTTCGCGCAGCGTGAAGCCGACTGCGGCGGGCAGCAACATCGCCCCCCCTGTGAGCGCAATCAGCGCGACGATGATCACTGTGCCTTGCGATTTGCGATACATTCCCCGCCTCCGGAGCCGTCGGCGATGCCGCTTCAGAAGAACTCAACCGCGACCTGCAACAATTCATCGACCTTGGGAACATCGCCCGTGAGCGAGAAGATCACCACCAGATCGCCCTCACGCAAGACCAGATCCCCCGTCGGGCGCAGAAACTCCCCGTTGCGCGATATCCCGATCAGCAGCGCGCCTTCGGGAAAGTCGATGTCGCGCACGCGCAGATTGGACAGCTTCGACGTGCCCAACACCTGCGCCTCGATCACCTCCGCCTCGCGGTCACCCAGCAGATAGACCGAGCGCACCCGCCCGTGGCGCACATGGCGCAGGATCGACGATACGGTGAGCGCGCGCGGGTTGATATGCGCATCAATCCCCATCGCACCGGCAAGCGACACCATGCCCGGATCATTGATCAGCGAGATCGCGAGTTTCGCACCCAGCGTCTTGGCGCGCACCGCCGCGAGCAGATTGGTGCGGTCATCATCGGTGAGCAGGAGCACGGCATCGATCTTGCGAATCCCCGCCTCATCGAGCAGATCCGCATCCATCCCGTCGCCATGCAGCACGATCGAGCGCTCCAGCGCATCGGCGGCGATTTCAGCGCGGGCGCGCGTGCGCTCGACCACCTTGACGCGGACGCGCTCGGGCTGGTTTTCGAGGATCCGCGCCACAGACAGCCCGACATTGCCGCCGCCCACGATCAGCACGCGCTCCTGACGTGTCGGGCTCTTGCCAAAGACCTCAAAGGTGCGCGCGACGTCGCGCGCATCGACCATCAAATAGATGCTGTCGCCCGCATAGAGCTGGTCCTCGGCTTCCGGCGCGAAGAGCCGCTTGCCCCGCCGCACCCCGGCAACCATGATCCGCAGGCTGGGGAAGAGGTCGGACAATTGGCGCAGCGAGGTGTTGAGCACGGCGCAGTTCTCATCGAGCGTGAGCCCGATGAGCAGCGCCTTGCCCTCGAAGAATTCCTGCACATCAAAGGCTTCGGGATAGGCCACGCGCTTGAGCGCGGCTTGGCTCACTTCGCGCTCGGGGCTGATGATCACGTCAATCGGCATATGCTCGCGCCGGAACAGGTCCGAGAAACGCGGGTTGAGATAGGATTGCTCGCGCAGCCGGGCGATCTTGCGCGTCACACCAAAAACCGAATGGGCCACCTGACAGGTGACCATATTGACCTCGTCGGAATAGGTCGCGGCGATGACCATATCAGCATCGCGCGCACCGGCTTGTTCGAGAATATGCGGATAGCTCGCAAAACCCACCACGCCCTGCACATCGAGCGCATCGGTCGCGCGCCGCACCAGTTCGGGCTGGCTGTCGACGATCGTGACCTCGTTGCGCTCACTCGCCAGATGCCGCGCAATCTGCCAACCGACCTGCCCAGCGCCGCAGACGATCACTTTCATGGCCTCACGCTCCTGATCCCGCCCCTAGACTTGCGCCCGATCTGTGACAGCCTGCGCGCGAGCGTGCAAGAGTCTGCCTCAGACTCAGACCTTCATATCCGACAGTTTTGCCGTGTTCACCCCCAGCGATTTCAGCTTGCGATGCAACGCCGAGCGCTCCATGCCCACGAAAGTCGCGGTGCGGCTGATATTGCCGCCAAAGCGCTTGATCTGCGAGAGCAGATATTCGCGCTCGAACAATTCGCGCGCCTCGCGCAGCGGCAGCGTCGTGAGCGTGCCCGAGAGCACGACTTTCGACACCTCACCGTCTTCATTCGGGGCGCTGTGGCTCTGCAGGTCGCGCAGATCAATCGCGCGGCCCGGCTCGCCGAGGATCATCGCGCGCTCGATGGTGTTGCGCAGTTGGCGGATATTGCCGGGCCAGGACATGGTTTGCAGATGCGCGCGCGCCGCATCGGTCAGGCTGCGCTTGGCCAGCCCCTGCGCCCGGTGCAGATCGTCGAGAAAATAATCGGCCAGCAGCGGAATATCCTCACGCCGCTCTTCGAGCCCCGGCACGGCGATGGGCACGACGCTGAGCCGGTCAAAGAGTTCCTGCCGGAACAGCCCCTCGCGCACGCGTTCCGCCAGATCTTGCGTCGTGGCACTCATCACCCGCAGATCGACCCGCACCTTGTCCGTGCCGCCCGCACGCGTGAATTGCTGCTCGACCAGCACGCGCAGGATTTTCGACTGCGTGCCCAGCGGCATATCGGCCACTTCATCAAGATAGACGACGCCCCCATGCGCCTGCTCCAGCAGCCCCTGCTCGATCCCGCGCTCCGGGGTTTCGCGCCCGAAGAGCACCTCCTCCATGCGCTCGGGCTCGATCATCGCCGCCGAAACGCAGACAAACGGCCCCGAGGCGCGGTCGGAATTCTCATGGACATAGCGAGCGGCGGCTTCCTTGCCGCAGCCTGCAGGCCCGGTGAACATCACCCGCGCATTCGACTGCGTGACCTTTTCGAGCTGCGCGCACATGGCGCGGTAGGCATGGCTCTCGCCCAGCATCTGCGCGCTCGACACGTCGCGCCGCTTGAGCGCCTGATTCTCGCGCCGAAGCCGCGAGGCTTCCATCGCGCGGCTGATCACCACCATCAGCTTGTCGATATTGAACGGCTTTTCGATGAAATCATACGCCCCCTGCTTGATCGCGGCCACGGCGATCTCGACATTGCCATGACCCGAGATGATGACAATCGGAATATCAGGGTTCGAGCGTTTGACCGTCATCAGGATGTCGATGCCGTCCATCTGGCTGTCCTTGAGCCAGATATCGAGGATCATCATCGCGGGCGGGTTGGCATTGACCTCGGCCATGGCCTCATCGGAATTGGCGGCAAGGCGCGTGGCAAAGCCCTCATCTTCCAGAATATCCGAGATGAGTTCGCGAATGTCGCGCTCGTCATCGACGATCAAAATGTCACTCATGCAATGCTACCTTCACGTTTTCCAAAACTTCTGTGGGTTCCGTCGCCCCCAAAATGGGCAAGCGAATAAGCGCCATGGCACCGGGATGCGCATCGCCGTCAAAGACCGGGGCATCTTCCAGCCGCAGACTGCCGCCATGTTCCTCGATGATCTTGCGCACGATGGGCAGGCCCAGCCCTGTGCCCTCGGCGCGGGTCGTCACATAGGGCTCGAAGAGGCGTGAGCGGTCTTCGGGCAAGCCCGCCCCGTTATCGGCAATCGAGATATGCAGCGCATCCTCGCCCGCCTCGAAGCGCACGCGGATCTGCCCTGTGATGCCCTCGGGCAAGCCCGCGGCGCGGCGCGTCTCGATGGCCTCCCCGGCATTCTTGATCAGATTGGTGAAAGCCTGCGCCATCATTGTCTCGTCCACCTCGACGATCACCGGATGATCAGGCAAGTCCACGTCAAAGCGCACATCAGGCTGGCCGCTTTCCTGCAACAAGACGCAATCGCGCAGGATCGCGGTCAGGTCATGCGCGCGCCGGTCGGGCTCGGGCATGCGGGCGAAGCGCGAGAATTCATCCACGATGCGGCGCAAGTCATTGGTCTGGCGCACGATCACTGCGGTCAACTGGCCCAGGCTCTCGGCATCCGCCGCATCCAGCTTGCGCGCGAAT
>PXDM01000363.1 GCA_003565055.1 Paracoccaceae bacterium | reverse complement strand
CCTTGTTCGAGGGGGTACAGGCAAAGAGCCGCCCTTCGACATAGAGCGGGGTGTTCTGCGCGCTGTAATGGATGCGGTCATTCTCGGTCATGTCGCCTGTCTGGATGCGCCACACCTCGGTCAATTCACTGATATTGCTGCGGTCAATCTGAACAGCCGGGGTGTAGCGCGCGCCCAGAGGCGAGCCGCCGAACGCAGTCCATGCGTCAGCCGGGTTATGGCCGGTGAAGCTCTGCGCATTCGCGTCGCTGGCCTCGGGCGACATGGGGCGTTCCCAGACCAGAGCGATGCCCAAGCCCGCGACGAGAACGACCGCCGCGACGGCCCCCCATGCGGCGGGACGCAGCCATATCGGCTGAAGCTGGCGCGCGCTTCCCCAGACCACCACGATCGCGAGGGCCGCAAACATCGCTCCGGGCACGGCAATGCGGCCCAGGAGATCGAAGGGCCAGGACACCAGCCAGTCATTGCCCGCGATCTCGATCAGGCCCCATGCGATGGTCAGCACCAGCAAGATCCCGGCGGGGATCAGAGCCGCCGCGACAGGCGCAAAGACAAGCGCCACGCTCACCGCCAGAAACAGAACCCCCGCCGCGAGAAAATAGAACCCGCCACCATTCATTGCGATCTCGGACCCGATCCAGAGCACGGCGGCCCCGAGCACGGCATTTGTCAGCGCGAGGATGGCAAGCACGATACGGGACAGCATGCTGTAATCGGAAAACCTGGTCGTGAGAAAGGCAGTTGCAGGGCTGGGCATGGACTATCTCGATAATTGGGAACAAGATCGAAACCCCTTACCTGAGGTCTGGTTCCCGCGAATGTGCGCGTCGCTGCGGGAACCGCGCGCGCGCAGAGGGGTTAACTGACGACCTTTCTGGAGAGGAAGATGCCCCGCTTTCCCAAACTGCCGCATCGGGTCCGGCGCAAGTTCCGCGCGGCTGTGGCGGCGGTGCTGATTGCTGTTCTGTTCTGGGCGATCATGGTGGCCTTAATTCCGTATCGTCGCGAATTGCAGCGCAATGTGCCGCATCTGACGCCTGCTGCGGACCCGCAATTCGCGCGCGACATGGCCGGGCTTTATGGAAGTCCGATCATCGGCGGCAACAAGATCGAGACGTTGCGCAACGGCGATGCGATCTTCAGCGCCATGTTGCACGAGATCCGGCAGGCCGAACGCTCGATCACATTTGAAACTTATATCTACTGGAGCGGCGACATTGCCGGGGCGTTCTGCGATGCTCTGGTCGAGCGCGCGCAGGCGGGTGTCCGGGTCAAGGTGCTGATCGACTGGATGGGCGGCCTGCCGATGGAGGATGACCTGATCGACCGGATGCATGACGGCGGGGTCATGCTGCGCATGTTCCGCCCGATGCGCCCGCGCACACTGACGCGGATGAACAACCGCACGCATCGCAAGGTGCTGGTGATTGACGGTCGCATCGGCTTCACGGGCGGGGTCGGGATTGCCGATACCTGGCGCGGCGATGCGCGCAATTCCGACGAATGGCGCGACACGCATTACCGCGTCACAGGCCCAGTTGTCGCCATGCTGCAAAACGCTTTCGCGCATAACTGGGTCGAAGCCAGCGGCGAAGTGCTTCGGGGGTCGGATTTCTATCCGCCGCTCGAAGCGGCGGGCGGGCTGGATGTGCAGATGATCAAAAGCAACACCGGCAGCCGCAACGAGGTGCATCTGATGCTGATGACCGCGCTTGCGGCGGCCACGCAGAGCATCCGGATCTCGACGCCGTATTTCGTGCCTGACCGCGTGGCCATCGACCAGCTTCTGGCGGCGCGACGGCGCGGTGTCGAGGTCACGCTTCTGGTGGCCGGGGAGCACACGGATTCGCGCATGGTGCGCCATGTGTCGCGGCGCTGCTGGGCAGAGCTTTTGCGCGCGGGCGTGCGGCTCCTCGAATTTCAGCCGACCTTCCTGCATGCCAAGCTGATCATCATCGACGAGGTCTGGACCTCCATCGGGTCGGCCAATTTCGATGAGCGCTCGTTCCGCCTCAATGACGAGGCCAATCTCAATATCTACGCGCGCGGCTTTGCCCAAGAACAAGCCGCCATTTTCGAAGATGACTGCGCACGCGCGCGGCCGGTGACCCTCGCGGATCTGCGACGGCTGGGCTGGTGGGCGCAGTTGCAGGCGGTGGTGCTGAGCGTGCTGCGCCCGCATCTCTAGGCGCTTGCGCAGGAGCGTCGAGACGCGCCGCCAGTTCAGCCAGATGGGCCGGGATCTCCGCCGCGCTCTGGACTGCGAAACACCGGCGCAGGGGCACGGCGATATCGTTGAAATCAGGTGTCATGCTCATTTCTGCCTCTTCTCGCGGGGAGCCGCGCGGTCTTGATATGAGATAAGCCGAGAGGCAGCAGATGCGTTCCACCCGCCCCGCGCACCGGGGCCGTTTTGTTGCAAAACCGCCACAAAGCCCGTCCAGAAGCGCGCCCGTCGCCTCGCGGGACGCGGGTCAAACGGTCGCGGTCATCGCTCGGGCTTGCCCGTGAAGAGCCTGCTTTCGCGGTAGCGTGCCAGCAGATAGCGTATGACCACCCCCGCAATCGCAGCCAGTGGCACCGCCAGCAAGGCCCCGACAAAGCCGAAGATCGTGCCGAAAGCCAGCACAGCAAAGATCAGCCAGACCGGGTGCAGATTGACGGCCTCCCCCACCAGACGCGGCACCAGAAACTCGCTTTCGACAATCAGCCCGACCGCATAGATCCCGGCAACTGGCGCAATCCAGACCGGATCGCCCCAGAATTGCCAGATTGCCACCCCAATGCCGAGGCTGGTGCCGATGAACATGCCGACATAGGGGATGAAGGACACCGCCCCTGTCAGCGCGCCCACTGCGATACCGAAGGGCAGGCCCACCAGTGTCAGCGCGGTCGCGTAATACCCCATCAGGATTGCGCAGACGACGGATTGCCCCCGGATATAGCCCGACAGCGTTGCGTCGATCTCGCGCGCCAGATCGCGCAGGACAGGCGCGGAGGGGCGCGGCAAATGGCGATCCACCTGCGCGACAAGGCGCGGCCAGTCGATCAGCAGATAGACTGTGACCACAGGCATGACGATCCAGAACTTGACCACCGAAATCACCCCGGTCACGCCCAGCGCCAACCCGCCCAGCGCATTCTGCATGTTGTCGCGGAAGCTCTCGAAGCCCTCCTGCGCCACGGCCTCAACGTCTTCGATCTGATCCGTCACGATCTCCGGCAGCCTGTCTTCCGCCGTCTCGCGCGCGGCGTCGCGGTCCTCGGGCAGCGTATCGAGCAGCGCTGTGGCCTCCGAGATGACGAAGGGCACGGCGAGCCCGATCATCACGATGATCGTGCCAAAGCAGAGAATGGCGACAAGCAGCCCGGCCCAGACCCGCTTCAGCCCCCAATCGACCAGTTTGCACACCACAGGGTCTAGGAAATAGGCCAGCACGAAGGCAATGAGAAACGGCAGGAGCACCGGAGAGAGAAGCCAGATCAGCCCGCCCGCGATGATAAGCAGCCCCGCCCATGCAAGGAGTGTCCATGAAATCGGAAGGGATCTGGCGTCAGGCGCAGTTTCAGGCCGGGGTTGGTCGGGCAATGGCGGGGGCGTGTCTGGCATCGGCGGCGTCCTTTTTCTGCGCGCCACCATGGAACTGGCAGCGGGGCCGTGTGTTACGTCAGTGTTCCTCTGACGAGACGCCTAACCCATCGTCTCGATCCTCCCTCGCGCCCGCCATGTCCTTGTGACATGGCGGGCCTTTTCATCCGCAACTGCTGGTGATCGCGACCGGAAACAGCGTGAAGACTGTGGCCCCGAGGCCGAACCAGAGCCCGGCACGGGGCAGGTCGATGCCGCGCGTCTGCGTCACAGGCAAGAAGTGCAGGAAGGGAAGGAACAGCGCGCCCCCCACAGCCCAGGCCGCGATGAGCACGGCCCGCGCGCCCGTATCGACTGTGCCCCATTGCCCGCAGATCAACCCGTGCAGCCCATAGACGCCGAGGAAAATCGCGAACCACAGGCTCGGACCGATCAGGACAGCACCCAGCCATTTCATGTGACGGCCTCCTGCCCGACAACCACAGCCAGCGTGATCAGCGTCACGGCGACCGTGTAGCGCTGCCATAGCTGACAGGCGGGCCATGCGCCCCGGACCTCGCCGGGCGTGATTTCCCCGCGCCGATGTTGGTCAAAGACAAAGGCGCACATGGCGACGCTCACCAGAACATGCAGCCCGACATAGCCCGCGAGTGCGGCGCGCAGCGCGTCGCGTGTGTGCACGGTCGGATCGTCGAGAGCGGGCAGGATCCAGATCAGCGCGGCGAGTGCGACCAGATTGGCCATGAGCCCCGCGAGGGCCATCTGCGCCTTGCTCGCGGCGAGGCAGGCTTGCGCGACGATCAGCCCGGCGGCCAGAACGCCAAGCGCGATGGTGACCTGCGCTGTGCCGACCATGGCAGCGGGCGCGTCCGGGCCGGGGGTCACCACCGACAGGAAAGCGAGACCGAAGAGGAGCGAGGCGAAGAGCGTGCCATTGGCCACAAGAAAGGCGAAGAGGCCGCTTTGGCCGAGCGATGTGCTGGCGTGGTGGTGGACGGGCAGGCTGAGACCGGGCGCGGCCTCGACCGGGGACATGGTGCCTTGCGGGGCCATGCCGCGCACCCAGAGCCAGATCAGCGCGGCCACGGGCAGGAGCGCCGCTGCCGCCAGCGCATAGAGGCTCGCGAGCATCAAGAGCACGAAGACCCCGATGGCCGAGGAGAGCACAAGCGGCAGCGCCGTGTTGCCCGGCAGGATCGCGACATGGTCGGGGGTCGCATCGCCCACGGAGGTCACAAGCAGCTCCCGCCGCCCGCGCGGGGCCCCGGCCAGCACGCCCTCACCACGCGCGAGCGGCAGGATTACCTCGCCTGCGTCGCGCCCCAGATGCCGCGCTGTGGGCAGGGAGGCGAAATTGTAGTTGGGGGACGGGATCGGCATGGCCCAATCCAGCGTCGGCGCGCGCCACGGATCGCGGCTTTCGCGTTTGCCGAGCGTCGCCTGCAGGATCAGGTCCAGCGCATAGATGGCGAAACCGATGGTCATCACATAGCTGAAAATCGAAGAGGTCAGGTTCAGCCAGACCCATTCAGGATTGTCCGGGTAGACGTCGATCCGGCGCGGCATCCCCAGAAGCCCCGTCAGATGCATGATGAAGAAGGTGCCGTGAAACCCGATCAGGATGACCCAGAAGGCGGCCTCGCCCAAGCCCTTGATGCGGCGCTTGCCAGTGATCAGCGGCATCCAGTAGGTGGCCGCCGCCATCATCGGAAAGACAAAGCCGCCGATCAGCACATAATGCAGATGCGCCGTGACAAAGGCCGTG
>PXDM01000480.1 GCA_003565055.1 Paracoccaceae bacterium | reverse complement strand
CGCGCCGCCGTCACGGGTGCGCTGCACGATGGCGTCGAGCTTGTCCTTGCTGGTCCAGCCCATCTCGATCAGATCGGGCAGCGGGATGCCGGCCACGGTCGAATAGCGCACCAGCGGCACCATCGTGTCGCCATGGCCACCCAGCACGAAAGCGGTGACATCGCGCATCGAGACATTGAATTCCAGCGACAGGAAATGCCGAAAACGCGCCGAATCGAGCACGCCCGCCATGCCGACCACCTTGTTATGCGGCAGGCCGGAGAATTCGCGCAGCGCCCAGACCATCGCATCAAGCGGGTTGGTGATGCAGATCACGAAAGCATCGGGGGCATGGGCGGCAATGCCCTCGCCCACGGATTTCATGACCTTGAGGTTGATTCCCAGCAGATCATCGCGGCTCATGCCCGGCTTGCGCGGAACGCCAGCGGTCACGATGCAGACATCGGCGCCTGCGATATCGGCATAATCATTGGTGCCCTTGAAGCGACCGTCGAAGCCCTCGGACGGGCCGGATTCGGCGATATCGAGCGCCTTGCCTTGCGGGGTGCCTTCGGCGATGTCGAACATGATTACATCGCCAAGTTCCTTGATCGCAGCAAGATGCGCGAGCGTGCCGCCAATCTGTCCTGCGCCGATCAGTGCAATTCT
Source organism: Paracoccaceae bacterium (assembly GCA_003565055.1). Lineage (GTDB taxonomy): Bacteria > Pseudomonadota > Alphaproteobacteria > Rhodobacterales > Rhodobacteraceae > Roseinatronobacter. The sequence continues at coordinate 4,714 of PXDM01000480.1, read as the reverse complement.
GGGTCTGGCCATCAGTGATCTCCGGATCTTTTTGTTGTGACGCGCTTTGCCTAGAGCCTTCGCCCCGGCGACGCAAGGAAAAGCACGCGGACGCGCACGGGCGGTTTCGTTTTCAGCTTGACCTCGGCGCGTGCTTTGGCGCAGGGAAGCCGCCATGGCACAGGCTCAACTCGACATCTCTCTCTCGGCGCTCAAAGCCAATTGGCGCGCGCTCGATTCGGCCTCGGCCGCGGGCGTCCAGACTGGCGCGACCGTCAAGGCCAATGGCTATGGCCTCGGCGCGGGCCATGTCGCGCATGCGCTGGCCTCGGCGGGCGCGCGGCGCTTCTTTGTGGCCATGGCCGAGGAAGGCACTGCCGTGCGCGCGGCCATCGGGCTGGATCTGCCGATCCATGTCTATGGCGGCCATATGGAGGGCGATGCGCGGCTGATCTCGGAAGCCAAGCTCATCCCGATGCTGAATTCCGCCGAACAGCTTGCCCGCCATCTGGAGGCGCTGCCGGGTCATCCATTCGGCATCCAACTCGACACCGGCATGAACCGGCTGGGGATGGAGCCTGCCGAATGGGAGGCGGTGGCCAGCATCGCGCTGGGCCAAGGGCCGAAGCTGATCATGTCGCATCTCGCCTGCGCCGATGAGCCCGACCATCCGATGAATGCGCAGCAACTTGCCGAATTCAAGGCCCTGACCGACGGGATGGACGCACCGCGCTCGCTGGCGGCCACGGGCGGCGTGCTTCTGGGGCGTGACTATCATTTCAACATCACCCGCCCCGGCATCGGGCTTTATGGTGGCCTGCCCTTTGCGGGCGCGCAACCTGTGGTCCGCCTGTCGATCCCGGTGATCCAGATCCGCGATGTCATGGCGGGTGAGACTGTGGGCTATGGCAACAGCTTCACGGCCAGCCGCGACATGCGGCTCGCGACGATTTCGGCGGGCTATGCTGATGGCATCCAGCGCGCCCTGTCGGGCCGCGCGACGCTCTGGGCGGATGATGTGCCCTGCCCGCTGGTCGGGCGCGTCTCAATGGACCTGCTGACCATCGACGTGAGCGGTGTCACGGGCGATCCTGACCGGCTCGACCTGCTGGGCCCGCATCAGGGCGTCGATGATCTGGCCGAGATCATCGGCACGATTGGCTATGAAATCCTGACCGGGCTGGGCCACCGATACGCGCGGCAATACCGCTAGCACCGGCCACGGCCCGCGCGCATCCGGCATGTCCCTGATGCGCCTCGGCTGGTCGCTCTTGATCCATGCCATTTCCGAAGCATCTCCTATAGAAGCGACATGCAGGGGAGGGCTTGGCGCATGTATCTGTCGGTTTTCGAGATTTTCAAAGTGGGCATCGGCCCGTCTTCATCGCATACGATGGGGCCCATGGTGGCGGCGGCGCGGTTTCTCGACCATCTGCGCGGTCTGTCCTTCGGCGTGGCGGGGCTGCGCGCCTCGCTCCATGGCTCGCTTGCCTTCACCGGGGTGGGCCATGCGACTGACCGGGCCGTGATCCTCGGGCTTGCGGGCTTCACGCCCGACGCCTATGACGCCGACCGCGCCGACGCCGCGCTTGCGCAGATCAAGGCCGAGCGCAGTGTCGAGGCCGAGGGGCTGGGCCGCCTGCGTTTTGACCCCGAGCGCGATCTGATCTTCGATTACGGCCCGCCCCTGCCCGGCCATGCCAATGGGCTGCGGCTGATGGGGCTCGATGCGCAGGGCGATGTGATCGCGCAGGAGACCTATTATTCCATCGGCGGCGGATTTGTCGTCTCGGAGGCCGAGCTTGGCGCGAAATCCGCCCCGACTGGCCCCGCTGTTCCCTACCCTTTTGAAACTGCGGCCCAGATGCTTGCGATGGCGCGCGACAGCGGCAAGAGCATCGCGGCGATGAAACGCGCCAATGAGCTTGCGCGGATGGGACCGAACGAGCTCGATCAAGGGTTGCGGCGGCTCTGGGCGGTGATGCGCGACTGTATCGACCGAGGGCTGGTGACGGATGGCACGCTGCCGGGCGGGCTGAATGTGCGCCGCCGCGCCAAGGGCATCCGTGACGCGCTGGAGCGCGAGCGCGGCATGAATCTCAGCGCGCCGCATGTGATCAATGACTGGATCTCGGTCTATGCCATGGCGGTGAACGAAGAAAACGCGGCTGGCGGGCAGGTCGTGACCGCGCCCACCAATGGCGCGGCAGGCGTGGTGCCTGCGACGATCCGCTACTGGCGCGACCATGTGCCCGGTGCCACGGATGCGCGGGTGGGCGAGTTCCTGCTGACGGCGGCGGCCATCGGGGGGCTGGTGAAGCACAATGCCTCGATTTCAGGGGCGGAATGCGGCTGTCAGGCGGAGGTCGGATCGGCTTCAGCCATGGCGGCGGCAGGGTTGGCGGCGGTCATGGGGGGCACGCCCGAGCAGATCGAGAATGCCGCCGAAATCGCGCTGGAGCATCACCTCGGCATGACCTGCGACCCGGTCAAGGGGCTGGTGCAGGTGCCCTGCATCGAGCGCAACGGGCTGGGCGCGATCAAGGCCGTGTCCGCGGCCTCGCTCGCGCTGCGCGGCGATGGCACGCATTTCATGCCGCTCGACAATTGCATCGAGGCGATGCGCCAGACCGGCGCGGATATGTCCGAGAAATACAAGGAGACCGCGCTCGGCGGGTTGGCGGTGAACGTGCCGAATTGCTGAGCGCGGCTCAACTTGCGGGAGATCAAGGCACCGCGATCCAATCCGGGGCACAGTGACAGCACGCAGCAAGATGGAGACAGTGATGGAATTGTTCGAGGTTGAAGTGACCTGCCCCGACAAGGACAGCGCCCGCGCCATTGCAACGGCCTGCCTCAAAGCCCGGCTGGTCGCCTGCGCGAATATCCTGCCGAAAGTCGAAAGCCTGTTTTGCTGGCAGGGCCAGATCGATTCCGAGACTGAAACCCTGCTGCGCCTGAAAACCCCTGCAAAGCATTTCGACCCGGTCTGCGAAGTGATCCACAGACATCACCCTTACGCGCTGCCTGCCATCGTGGCCCTGCCTGTGCAGGCGATGGGTCCGGGCGTGGCCGATTGGGTCGCTGCGGAAACTCAGACCGCAAAAACCTGCGAGGGATCGAGATAGGCCTTGACCTCGATCGGATTGCCGGCGGGGTCACAAAAGAACATCGTCCATTGCGCGCCGGGCTGGCCTGCAAAGCGCAGCTCCGGCGGGATGACGAATTCCACCCCCGCCCCCTCCAGCCGCGCGGCGAGCGTCTGGAATTGCGCGAGATCCAGCACCAGCCCAAAATGCGGCATCGGCACCATGTGATCACCGACCTTGCCCGTGCGCGCCGTGGTAAACGGCACGCCCCGATGCAGGCTGATCTGATGGCCGAAGACATCGAAATCGACCCAAGTGTCTGTGCTGCGCCCCTCGGCACAGCCCAGCACCCCGCCATAAAACCCGCGCGCGGCGTCCAGATCGTCGACATGAAAGGCCAGATGAAACGGCATCAGCATCAGACACACTCCCTTGTTTTCATCTTTGCAAAAATATCCGCAGGGATTGTCAAGGGGGCGCGCCCCCTTGACGCACGCCCGCGCCCAGGCGCTCCCTCTGGACGACCCGGATCCAGACCCCTATAACGCCGCCCATGATGTGGTTACGGGTCATCTCGCGAATTAGCCTCCCGGCACTCTGACGCGCCCAGAGTGCCGGGTGTGCCTTGGCGCCCGCCAATCCCCTGACAATTTGCGAAAGACCCCGACCCATGACCGAGACCATCGACTACAAAGACACGCTTTTTCTGCCCCAGACCGAGTTCCCGATGCGCGCGGGCCTGCCCCAACGCGAACCCGACTGGCTTGCGCGTTGGGAACGCCTTGGCATCTATGACCGGCTGCGCGCCAATGCTGAAGGGCGCAAACCCTTCATCCTGCATGATGGCCCGCCTTATGCCAACGGCCACCTGCATATCGGCCACGCGCTCAACAAGGTGCTGAAGGATTTCATCACCCGCAGCCAGCAGATGCTGGGGCGGGACGCGCGCTATGTGCCGGGCTGGGATTGCCACGGCCTGCCCATCGAGTGGAAGATCGAGGAGCAATACCGCGCCAAGGGCCTCGACAAGGACGCGGTGGATGTCGTTGATTTCCGTCAGGAATGCCGCCGCTTCGCCGAAGGCTGGATCGACATCCAGCGCGAGGAATTCAAGCGCCTTGGCATCACCGGCAAATGGGACCGGCCTTACCTGACGATGGATTACCATGCCGAGGCGGTGATCGCGGATGAGTTCATGAAACTCGTGATGAACGGGTCGCTCTATCAGGGCTCGAAACCCGTGATGTGGTCACCCGTGGAGAAAACCTCGCTGGCCGAGGCGGAGGTCGAGTATCATGAGCACACCTCGCATACGATCTGGGTGAAGTTTCCAACGGTAGGCATAAATGCCGGGTATCTGCGTGCGACCCCTGATTATAACAAAGAGAACCAAGAAGTCTCCCCGAACCCATATCAAGCTGATGCTCTAGAGAAACGGCTAAACTCAGACCTTTTTGAAGACAATGTCTTTGTCGTGATCTGGACAACGACGCCATGGACCATTCCTCAGAACCGGGCGGTCGCATACAATCCAACGGTCTCGTATGGTCTGTATTCGGTGGATGAGGTGAGCGAAGCTTCTAGTGCCAAGCTGGGTGAGAGGCTTATTCTTGCCGACGCTCTTGCAGAAGAAGTCATGAAATCGG
>PXDM01000540.1 GCA_003565055.1 Paracoccaceae bacterium | reverse complement strand
TCGAAGCTGTTCCTGACGACTGACCGATTAATGGATTTCCCAATGACCTTTTTCAAGAAGCTGAGTGTTTTTGCGCTTATACTCTGCGCCATAGGGGCCGGTGCATGGCATGTCACGCACCCCCTGCGCACCATCAGCTACCACATCACCTCCACAGACACGAAAGGCCGCGCCGAGGTGATCTTGCGCATCGCGCGCCCCTTTGACCCCGATGAGCAGGTGGGGCTGGCCCATTACGCCGAGCATCTGGCCTGGTACAGCGCCATTGGCGAAGAGGCGCGCGGGCCGGACCGGCATTCGGGCGCATGGACCGGCCACCGCGCGGTGTTCTACAGCCTGTCGGGCAAGCCCGAAGACCTGCCCGCCCTGACCGCAACGCTGGCGCTGGTGTTCGATCCGATCACGCTCGATGCGCGCTTTGCCGAGGAAGAGCGCGAGATCATTCAGCGCGAATATCAGGCCATGATCGCCCAAAATATCAGCCGCCGCGCGGATGAGGCGCTCTCGGCCGTGCTGCATGAGGGCACGCTCCTGGCCCCTTCGATCATCGGGACGCCTGCGCAGATTGATGCGCTGGATTATGACGCCGCGCGCGCCTGGCACCGCGCGACGCATCGCCCCGAAAACGCCGTCATCATCTTTCGTGGCGATGTCGGGCGCTTGCAGGTCTGGCGCGCGCTGATGGGCTTGCGGTTGGAGCGCGAGCATTCGGACCCTGTGACATCTCGCTATCAGATGGGGCCAGAGGTCACACATCTGGTGGATTTCCCCGATGACACAGCCGCGCCGCGCATGATCTGGCGGCGGGTGGTGGCGCTTGACGCGCCCATGCAGATCGATCTGCTGGAAGCGCGGCTGGACCATCTGCGCGCCATGCTCGACACTAATCTGCCGGGCGGGCTTGCGGGGCCATTGCGCTTTGATGCCCGCATCGCGCGCAGCTTCCGGATCGATCTCTATCCGATAGACTCCCAGCATATCGAGTTGCGCTTTCAGGCCAGCCCCGATGCGGGCGTCAGCCTGCCGCAATTGCGCAGCGCCTTCGAGGACAGCCTGTCCACCATCGCCGCAAGTGGCATACCGTCCCAGACCTTTGAGCGTGTCACGGCACGGATGGATCGGTATTGGCCCGATCGCGCGGACCCCCGCAAATCCGCGCGCTGGATCGCCGATCATACCTTGCGCCGCGTGCTGGAGTTGCAAGAGCCGCAATCAGCGCGGGCCTTGCGCGCGCTCGCGCCACAGATCACCCATGACAGTCTGAATGCGCTGCTGGCCAGCCTGTCGCACCCCGGCCGCACGGCCATTGCCTTCATTGCCCCAAAGGAGCCTCTCGAATGATCCGTTTTGCCCTTGCCCTTCCGCTTGTTCTTGGACTGTCCTTTTGCGAGGGCGACAAGACGCCTGTTGCGTCAGATCAGATCAGCCCGAATGGCACGCCCTATCGGCTGGTTCAGATGCCGGGCAATGATTATGCCGCGATTCTGGCCGCATGGCCCAATGACTGGGTCTGGGCCGAGGGCCGCAACCCGGCCACAGCCTATATCGGGGCGCAGCTTATCCTGGCTGGCGGGGCCGAGGGCTATCCGGCAGGTGAGGTCGTTGAGCGTTTCGCCGACATGGATGCCAATGGCGAATTGCCTGTCACGGCTGACCATCTTTACGGCATGCTTGCCGCCAAGAAAGGTGACTGGCCCGAGGCGATTGCCATCGCCAATGCCCATCTGACACAGCCCAGCTTTGACCCCGATTGGTTTGACCGCATTCGCACAGGCTTCGCCCAGAACATCGCAGAGGCGCAATCCCAGCCCATTCAGCAGGGGTTTGATGCGCTGCGTTGGGCGATCATCGGGGATCACCCGCTGCGCGCCATGTTGTCGCTCGATGACCCAGACGCCTTCGCAACCCTGTCGCTAGAGGATCTGCGCACATGGCACAGCGCGACAGTCACGGCCCGGCCCGAGTCTGTGGTGATCACGGGCGACATCACGCCCGAACAGGCGGGCGCAGGGCTTGACGCGCTGCTCATGGGGATGCCGGAAGGCAATTCACAGACGCAAGAGATCGTGCTCGATTATCGCCCACGCAAGATCCTGTTGCATCTGCCGGATGCGACCGAGGCACATCTGAGTTTCATCGCTCCCCTGCCTGCCACGCGCATGGGCGGGGATCTGGAAGACCTGATCCTTATGACGGCGCTTGGCGGCGGTGAGGATAGCGTGCTGTTTGCCTCTGTGCGCGATGGACTGCGCGCCAGCTACAGTTTCAACGCCGGACTGGGCAATTACACGCGCGGAAATCGCTTCCTTCTCATGACTGGCGCGCTGGAGGCCGCGAAACTGGCCGATGCCGTGGATGTGGTGCGCGATGCCTATGCGGGCTTTCGCGACACAGGCCCCGATGGGGACATCAAAGACCGCAAGGCGCCTTGGCGGCAAGCGTTCGAGAGCAATTTTGACTATGTGATCGACTTGGGCATGGCCGAGCTTGAAACCATGCTTGACGGCTTCCCCACAGGCCATTCGCTGAATATCATCGACATGCTCGACGCCTTGACCGCCACCGACTTGCGCAACCGCCTGCAAGGCCACTGGCCACAAGCGCAGGATTTCGTGATCATGGCCGTATCGCCTGACGCAGATGCCCTGTCCGGCGCTTGTGTCATCACCCGTCCGGAAGACGCGAAGGATTGCTGAGATGATACAGGCAAAAACCGGTGCTGTCATCTTCTTGCGCGCCCTGGCGCTGGTCTGGCAGTATCGCGGTTTCGCGCTGCGGGTCTGCCTGCCGATCTATCTGCTGGCCTTTGCCATCGATACATGGATACGCGTGCAGGTCATGGGTGAAATCACGCGCGGCCCGCTGCAATGGCATACGAATGATCCCTATGTCGGAGCGCCTGAAAACGGGGCGTCACTGCCACAGATCCTGACCATCTGGGCAGTTTGGATCTCAAGCCTGATCACAATCGCCATCCTGTGGCACCGTCATGTTCTGGCCGCGCATGGGGTTGGGCCAATCGCACCCTTGGGGCTGCGTCAGCCCTTGGCCTATCTGAGGAAGCTGGCAGGAGCCACGATTTTGGTGGTGTTGCCAGTAATCCTGGTCTTCGGAGTTGCGATCACCGCGCTCACGTCTGTCGATTTCGCCCAGCATCAGGACGATGCGCGCCTTCCGGTATCATGGTTGTTCTTTGGTGCCGCGATCAGCATCATCGCAGGCTGGGCTATCATGCGCCTCAGCCTTGCGCTGCCAGAAGCCGCCATCGGTCAAAAAGGCTCGATCTTCGACAGCTGGTTTGAAACCCGCCCGCTGGCGGCTGGCTTGTGGGTCACCGCAGCGTGCGAAGGGGGGCTGTTCATGGGAGTCGAGCTTTTGGGCGCAGGCTTCGCAGCGCTTGACGCCCGGCTGGCCTATCTGGTCGAGAACCTCGCATGGTTCGGACCTGCCATTGTCGGAATTGCCATCCTGACCCTGCTCTACGAGCATCTGTATCACGGACGCCCTCTGCGCGATGACGGAGCATCATCTGGATAGATCGTCCTCCGCCAGACCCAGAACCGCCTGCGCAACTGTCATGTGGCGGTCAGTCGTGCCAGCGTCGGGCAGGCCCATGGCGGCCTCGGCCTGACGCAGGACGGCGCAAATCACCTCGCGTTCTTTGCCATTCACAGCAGCCGAATAGGCGCGCATCAGATAGCCGTCATACTCATCCGCCATGGCTTCGCCCTCCTGCCATGCCGCGCACAGGCCCAGCGGATCCCAAAGGTGAAAGCCGATGTCGCGCAGAGCGGGCAGCAGATGGCGCATATCGGGCCTGTTCATCTGCGCGCCGGGATATGGAAATCATGGATAATCCCGTCCGGCATGCGCACCAGCATCTCCGCAGCCTCTGCGACCGGCCCCGCATCGCGGCGCGCGACCGCATCGGGGGCAGGCCCAGCGTCGCGGTTGCGGAAGTGGTGCATCAGACCCAGCTGCGACGATCCCAGCCCTTGGCCGAGCACAGTCAGCAGCGTAATGAAGGTACACATCGCATCATTCCCCGCGCCAATGTCGTTCAAACCAGCGGCTGACGCGCAGGCCGAGGACGATAGCGATGGCCATCCCCAGCCCATTGCGCAGGTCGCGGCCAAGGCTGTCTTCTGGCAGGGGAATCAGCCGGGCAAGGCCGAAGAGAATGACCCCGGTGAGAAGCCCCGTCAGGACCACGACGACCCCGAGGCCCAGTAGAAAGCGCGAGATTTTGCTGTCCAGAGTGCTCATTCCACTTGATCGCTCAGCGCAATTCTATCGGTCGCGCCAATCAGGATCGCCATGATTTCGTCCATGCGACCGGGCTGCCAGGGCATGGGCCAGCGACCGCCCTGCGTATAAGGGTGGAGGGTATAATCATCAATGAGCTTCAAGACGCCCGTCCGGCTGACACGGGCTGTCCAGAGCGAATAGCCTTCCACTCCGGGCAGGCGCTCACCCAATTCGGCCATCGCCATGAGCACAGTATTCCAGCCCTCTGGCGTGTTTGGGGTAGTCACGCCAAAACGGCGCTCAAGTTTGTCCGGCATATCCGGTTCAGGGTTCCAAAAGCTACACCGAAAGCCGATCTCGCAAGGCAAATCGACCAGCGCCACGCTCTGCGCAAGCGGGCACACGGTGAAGGGCGTATGCCAGACAAGGATCGGCTGGCGATAGCGCCTCGGCGCCGCACGCAGCTGATCCGGGCTCGCGGGCTGATCTGTGACCAGCGTGCTGATATCGAGAAGCACATTGCCCATCCGGTTACTGCCGACATAAATCGCATGGCCGAACCGCCCATCGGGCAAATCGAAAGCAAAGCCGTGACCGGGCTTGATACCAGTGCGCTTGGTGAATCTCTGGGACAGGATATCAAGCCCCTTGCCGCCGTCCTCGGGGTCTTCGCCTAGCCATTCCCCATGCCCGTCATAGTCGACGCCATGGGCCGCGGCGAGGGCTTCGATCCGTGCGATGGCATCATCAAAGTCGTCTTCCGCGTCAAGCTCTTCGCGCAGGACAAGCCCACCGCTGATGTCGCGGCTGGTCAGCCCATCGGGCAGGGCTGCGCGCAGGGCCTTGACCTTTGTCCGCGTGCCGTAAATGAAATGTTCAATCATCAGAATGCACTTTCTCTTGCAACACGCGCACGGCATCCAGCCGCACGAAAACCCGGCCGCCATCAGAGCGATTGAATGCCGCCAGGCCACGGAGCGACCAAAGCTCGTGATCTTCGGCCGTGACCATGCCGTGAAACGCCACGTTTTCAACAATCTGACCGGAGGATAACAGCAGATCATACCGGCGGTCACGCCCGAACATCTCACCCGCGTCTTTCAAGATGACCGGGGTTTGCCCCCTGCCGATGCGCGGCAG